>NZ_JAKMSC010000008.1:0-67579 GCF_025772425.1 Campylobacter sp. FU_497
AAAATGATAATAAAAGTCAAAATTTACAAACAAATAATACTAAGTTAGAAGATATATTTAAAAGCACTTCGGGTAAAATTTTACTAGAAGATATTTTCAAACAAAATGTAAGCAAAAATCTTAATTTTAGCCAAAATTTACAAGAAGAGCTTTTAAACAATCTAAACAAAGAACTAGGCTTAATAGGAAGAAAACTCAATGAAGTTTTAAAAGCTTTAGATCCTAAAAATTATGAGGCAAAAAATTCTTTAGATGATATAAAAAATATAGAAAAAAAATTAGAACTTTCTATAAAAGATCTTGGAAAAATCACCCAAAAAGATAGCACAGAAATTTCTTCAGAATTACAAAAAGATATTAAATCCACTCTTTTGCAAGTTTCTAATCTAGCCAAAAATTTAGACAATGAAAGCATACTAAATCAAGCAAATCGTCTTATAGCTCAGCTTGAATTTAACCAACTTTTATCTTTAGCCAATAATAGCATTCATACTTTTTTACCTTTCTTTTGGGATGATTTAGAAAAATCTAATGTAGTTTTTAAACGCGGTAAAAAAGATAAATTTTATGCACAAATTAATCTTGAATTTGAAAAATTAGGAAAAATCAATGTATTTTTATCTCTAAGTAATGATAAATACATCGATATAAATATGATGATAGAAAATGCTAATTTTAGAAAAAAACTTTATGAAAGAGCACATGAACTAAAAAAAGCCTTAGTTAAAGTAGGACTTCTAAGCTCTAATTTTTTCATCAGCGATATAATTAAAAGTAAATTTCACAATCAAGAAGAATATAATGACTTTAATATGGGTTTTGACACAAGGGCTTAAAAATGGCTAAAAAAACAAAAAAAGCCGTTGCACTAGGCTATAACAAAGAAGAACAAAATGCACCAAAAATCCTAGCTAATGCCAAAGGTGAAAACGCTGCTAAAATCATCTCTTTAGCCAAAGAAAATGGCATACCCATAAAAGAAGACAAAGACTTAGTAGAAGTGCTTAGCAAACTTGATCTAGGCGATGAAATCCCACCTAATATGTATAAAGCAGTGGCTGAAATTTTTGCCTTTTTATATAAAGTTGCTAATGAAGATGAGACTAAGCAAAGTCCGCAATCTTCTTAGAAAATTCAACTTGCTCATAAGCATTTTTACTAAATTTTAAAAACCCTTTTTGAGCGATTAAAACTATAGTTGAACCTAGCTCAAAATTTCCAAGTCTTTGGCCTTTTTTTACAAAAAGATCTTCATAGGTATGAGTAAAATCAAAATTTGCTGCATTAGTTTGTATGCTAGTATCAAAGCTAAAGTGCATTTTACCGACATTTAGCGCACCCACAAATACCATCCAAAGTATAAATTTTCCTTCCACTAAGCACTTTAAAACTACTCTTTCATTTTTAGTATAAAGGTTTATAATTTTAGCTAACTTTGCCTCACTCACACTAAATAAAGCCCCGCTCATATAAGTAGCACTTAAAATTTGCATATTACAAGGTGCATGATAATGATGATAATCTTTTGGAGATAAATAAATATTTGCATAATCTATGCCATTTTCCAATTCTTCTTTACTAGCTGAGTTTTTTAAAAGCTCTTCTATACTATAACTTGAACCTTTAATGCTAAAGGCTAAATTTTCTTTTAAATCATTTTGAAAGCTACTTCCAAGTTCTAAAATTTTACCATCACTTGGACTTATAAAGCCATCTTCTAATTCTCGCTCATTTAATAAAGTTCTTGTAAATAAAGCATTTAAACTCTCATATTCTTCTAAAGGTTTAAATTCACTCATATTGATATTAAAAGCATTTACATAAGCTTTATTAATATTTTTTTGTATAATTTTTGGAAATTTATATTTTGCTATGATTCCAAACATTTTTGAAGCACTATTGCTAAATCCCACTCATTCTCCTTTTAATCTAATCAAAGCTATCTCACTAGGGGCTAAAAATCTCACAGCAGGTCCCCAAAATCCAGCTCCACTGCTTACATAAAGCAAACTATCCTTGCTTAATTTATAAAGCCCATACACAAAGCCTTGTTCTAAATATACTAGCAAAGAAAAAGGGAAAATTTGTCCTGCATGTGTATGTCCTGATAAAATCAAATCAAACCCACTCACATCATAAGTTTTTACATATTTTGGCTGATGAGTGATTAAAATATTAACCTTTTCTTGATTGATTTGAGTTTTGATTTTTTCTATATTGCTTTCTTTAAAACCCAAACGCTTGGCAGCCAAATCCAAAGTCCCACTTAAAGTAAAATCCCCAAAATCAATACTTTCATCTTCCAAAACTTTGAAATTTTTAAGAGTTTTAAGCTTTTTGCTTATTGCATTTATATCATTATAATACTCATGATTTCCATAAACAAAATAAGTACCATATTTTGATTTAAAATTTTCTAATAAATTAATATAAGGCATACTAGCAATATCTGCATCGATTAAATCCCCAGCTATAATGACTATATCAGCATTTAAAATATTAACTTCATCGATTAAGGTTTTTAAAAAATCTTCTCCTAAATTTTTTCCCAAATGCACATCAGAAAGTAAAACTATATTTAAATCTTCTTTTAAATTTTTAACTTTAATATCTACCTCATTAACCTTAGGTGTGCTAATAGCATTTACAAAACCTTTAAATACCATACTAACGCTAAGTATAATAAGCCAAGAATCAAAAATTAATTTTAAAAACTTTCTTCTTTGGACACTGAAAATTTGCTCTTTTTTATTTTCATTAAAAAAAATCCAAGAGCCAATTTCAAAAATCACTCCAAAAAGCAAGAAAAAGCAAGTAATAGTAGGAAAAATAGCTAAAATATAATAAAGCTTTTCATGTAAAAAGTCCCCGCGCATATTTATAAAAAAGATTAATTCACATGCAAAAACTATTAAAATAAAAGCTAATACAAACTTCTTATAAGGTTTTAAAAAATCAACCCTACTTAAAAATCTTTTATAAATATACCAATTTGCCAAAGCAAAAAATAAAACTAATAAAGTAAAAAAAACAAATGCTCTCATGGCGTAATTTTATTTAAGCAAAATTAATACTTTTTAAAGTAAAATCGCAAAAAACATTTGGGAAAGAAATTTGGCTTTAATAGATTTAATCGACGCAAATAAGAAATTTAATACAAAAATAGTTTTAGAAAATGCAAATTTTAGTGCAAATTTAGGAGAAAAAATCGCCATTATAGGCAAAAATGGCGAAGGAAAATCAAGCTTTTTAAAAGCCCTTATGGGAACTTTAAAACTAGATAGCGGTAGAGTAATTAAACAAAATAACACTAGTATAGGTATGCTAAGCCAACAAGTAAGCTTTGAAAGCACCTTAAGCGTAAGCGAAGCCATCAAAAAAGAACTTGAAGAAATTTATCAAGCCTTGAAAGAATTTGAAAGCTATAATGAAAAACTAGCTTTTGATCCTGAAAATAAAGAATATTTAAAAAAAGTAGATGAATTAAGTTTATTTATAGATTCAAAAGACGCATGGAATTTAGACCAAAAAATACAAAGAATATTAGAAGAATTTAAACTATTAGAATACAAAGACAGAACACTTTGCTCTTTAAGTGGGGGCGAAATAAGACGCGTAGGGCTTTGCACACTTTTGCTAAAAAATCCTGATATATTATTGCTTGATGAACCAACTAATCATCTAGATGTATATATGAGTAACTTTTTAGAAGAAAGACTGAAAGCTTCTAAAATGTGTGTTATTTTCATCTCTCATGATAGGTATTTTATCGATGCTATAGCGCAAAAATGCGTAGAAATAGAAGCAGGAAAATTAAGCATTTTTGATGGTGGATATACGCAATATCTAGAAAAAAAAGCAGCTATTTTAGCTTCCTTAGCTAAAAGCCATGAAACCTTGCTTAAGCAACTAAAAAGTGAGGAAGAATGGCTAAGAAGAGGAGTCAAAGCTAGGCTTAAACGCAACGAAGGACGCAAAGAACGCATTTTTAAAATGCGTGAAGAAGCTAAGAAAAACCCAGGAGCTATCAAACGCTTACAACTTGAAATCAAAAGAGCAAGTAAAAATTTTAACCAAACTCAAAGCCAAAACCGCAAAAAAATGCTTTTTGAATTTAAAAATATCTCAAAGTCTATTGCCAACAAGACACTTTTTAAAGACTTTAATGCACGAATTTTACAAGGTGAACGCATAGCCATAGTAGGTAAAAATGGCTGCGGGAAATCTACTTTTTTAAAGATTTTACTTGACCAAATTCCACTTGATAGCGGAGAGATTAAAAGAGGTGAAGTTAAAATAGGCTATTTTGATCAAAGCAGGAGTTTATTAAACACTGATAAAAAACTTTTAGAAATTTTTTGCCCAAATGGTGGCGATCACATTCAAGTGCGTGGTAAAAATATGCATGTTTATGGGTATTTAAAACAATTTTTATTTCCAAAAGAATTTTTAGAGCAAAGCGTGAGTGTGCTAAGTGGGGGTGAGAAAAACAGAGTTGCTCTAGCCTTGCTTTTTACCAAAGAATATGATGTATTAATCTTAGATGAACCAACAAATGATTTAGACATAGCTACGATTAATATCTTAGAAGAATACTTACTTTCTTTTGAAGGCGCGATTTTGCTTGTCTCACATGATAGATATTTTGTTGATAAAATAGCGACTAAACTTTATGCTTTTGAAGATAATGCAAATATTAATATAGAAGTTCTTTCTTATAGTGAATATTTAGAAAATGAAAAAGAATACAAAGACTTTGAAGAATTTTCTAAAAGCTTAGAAACAAATACCACCGCAAGCGTAAAAACAAAAGAAAAAACGAGTAAAAAACTAAGCTATAAAGAAAATGAAATTTTAAACTCATATCCTGATAAAATTCATAAATTAGAAGAAGAAATAAAAGAAATAAAAAATGCTCTAAGTAATCCTACAATCTATCAAGAGCTAGGTATAAATACCCTTTATGAAAAGCTAAATTCATTAGAAAATGAACTTAGTATTTTAGAAGAAGCTTATTTTGAGGTTTTAGAAAAAAGTGAAAATACTGATTAACTTTATATATTTTAAATAAGATAAAATTACTCAAATTTATTTAAGGAAAAACTATGACTTTGATAACTATTTTATGTATTTATACAGCTTTTTTGGTTTTTATATCTTATGTGCAAATTTCTTTTTTAAAAAAAGAAAGAGAAAAACAAGCAATTATTTTAAGTAAGTACGATTATAAAAATGCTGCAAATATCGCCATAGAAAATGAAAAATACAAAATCTTTTCTAATCTTTATAATCTGATGATTAACATTTCTTGGATTAGCTTTGGCTTTTTGTATTTAAAAGAAATTTTTATAAAAGAAAATTCTACCTTAGAAAATACTTTATTTTTGCTTGCATTTTTATTTATTATTAGTATTTTAAATTTACCACTTAGCTATTATGAAAGCTTTATAAAAGATAAAAAACACGGCTTTTCAAATATGACTTTAGCACTTTTTGTTAAAGACAGCATTAAATCTTTAGCTCTAATGCTTGTTTTTGGCTTTTTAATCATCTATGCCTTAGTATTTTGCTTTGAATTTTTTAACACATACTGGTGGGTAGTGGCTTTTGCTCTAAGCTTTATAATTATACTTATTATAAATCTCATCTACCCTACACTTATTGCACCTATGTTTAACAAAATGAAAAAACTTGAAGATGAAAATTTATTAGAAAAAATCACTAATTTAATGCAAAAATGTGGCTTTAGTGCAAATGGTGTTTATGTTATCGATGCAAGCAAAAGAGATAAAAGATTAAATGCTTATTTTGGTGGCTTATTTAAAAGCAAAAGAGTAGTACTTTTTGATACACTTTTAAATGCTTTAAAAGAAAAAGAACTCATTGCTGTTTTGGGTCATGAGCTAGGACATTTTGTGCATAAAGATTTGCTAAAAATGTTATTTGCTAGTGCTTTGATGCTTTTTGCTTTATTTTTCATCTTTGCACATTTACCAAACTTTTTTTATATTGAAAGTCATTTAGATGGAGTGAATGCTGGAGTTTTTGCACTTTTATTGATTTTTGGAAATATTTTTACTTTTATTATTTCTCCACTGCTTAATAAAATGAGTCAAAAAAATGAATTTAATGCTGACTTACACGGAGCAAAACTAAGCTCTAGAGAAGATATGAAAAATGCTCTCATAGCTTTAGCAAAAGAAAACAAAGCCTTTGTTAAAACAAGTAAAATTTATACTTTCTTTCATCTAAGTCATCCTTGTATTTACGATAGAATCAAAGCTTTGCAATGATTTCAATCAAACAAGCTTTAAAGCAAGCTTACGCAAAAGATCCTACTCACAAAGAATATATACTTTTTATTCTTTGTGAACTTTTACAAAAAGATAAAGCTTGGATTTTTTTAAATCCTGAATTTCAAATTGATGAAAAAGTTTTTTTAGAATATGTAGATAGATTTTTAAATGGTGAGCCTTTTGAGTATTTATTTCAAAAAACACAATTTTATGGTTTTGATTTTTTTACTAAAAAAGGGGTTTTGATACCGCGTTTTGATAGTGAAATATTACTTGAAAGATGTTTAGAAATTTTAGATCATAACTCTTTTAAAAATATACTTGAAATTGGCTTTGGAAGTGGAATTTTAAGTATTTGCTTAGCAAAGTTAAAACAAATTTTTATACAAGCTTGTGATATCAATCCAAAAGCATTAGAGCTTGCTAAAAAAAATGCAGATTTTCATAATGTTTCAAATTTAATCAATTTTCAACTTTGTGATTTTAAAAATATACAAGGAAATTTTGACTTTATTTTTTCTAATCCTCCTTACATAAAAAATGACTATCCTTTAGATAAATGGGTTCAAAACGAACCACACAATGCTTTATTTGGTGGAGATAAAGGTTGGGAAATTTTACATGAAATTATTCTTTTTGCCAAAAATCACAACACAAAAGTCTTAGCATGTGAGTTTGGCTATGATCAAAAAACAATTTTAAATAAAATTTTAAAAGAAAATGATTTTAAAGCTACTTTTTATCAAGATTATAATGGATTTGATAGAGCCTTTGTTGCATGGAATTTAAAAAATTAGACTATAATTATCTTTATTATAGGAGAAAATATGAAATCAATATATTTATTTTTACTAGCAAGCTTAATTGGGATTGAAATTAGCATAGGTGTGTTTTTAGCTCCGACTATATTTTATCCTGCTAAATTCATAGGTGAAGGGGTTTTAACTCATTTTCAAAGTGGGCTTTTAATGACACACATTTTTGTGCAATTTGGCTATGTTTTGTTAGGTGTGAGTGTTTTTTCTATTTTAATAGAAATTTTTTCATTTAAAGACAAAAATTTAACTTTTAAAATAAATTTTTCAAAATTTATGCTTTCTTTGATCATTTTGGCACTAAGTTTGCTTTTTGTATTTTACTTCACTGCTTATGTTTTAGAAGCACAAAGTTTAGGAGAAGAAGCAACTAAAACTCAAGAATTTATAAAAATTCATGGTGCAAGTGAAGTTGTGATGAAAATTATCATGTTATCACAAGTAATTTTGTTTTTCTTAAATTTTAAAACAAAAAAATGATATAATAAAATAAGTCTTTAAAAGGAGTCAAAGATGAAAATAGGCGATATAGGAACAACTCAACAAAATCACTACTTAAATCAAGCTCAAAAAAGCCAAGAAAAAGCTTTAGAAAACATAGCTGCAATCCGTGCTATAGATGGGAGCGATGGAGCAAATTTAGCCATAGCTGATTCTTTAAGAAGTCAATATAGCACTATAGATCAAGGTATTTTAAATGCCTATGATTCCATAGGAGTTTTACAAATTGCTGATTCAACTTTAAATAACATTTCAGCTACTGCAGACAAACTCAATGAACTTTCAGTGCGCTCAAACAATGCTGCTTTAAATGACAGACAAAAAAGTATGCTAAATTCTGAAGCAAGCAAACTTGTAACTTCAATCAATGATGCTTTTTCTAATGCGACTTTTAATGGAAAAAATGTATTTCAGAGTATGGATTTTGTTGTTGGTACTGGGGTTGAAAGTATTAATTTAAATCAACCAAGCACAGCAAATTTAAGCCTTGAAAACCAAGATGGAATTCGTGATTTTCAAGATCAAGTAGGTTCTTTACGCGCAGATATTGGTGCTGGGATTAATGCTATCCATTCTAATATCAACTCATCTTTGCAAACTAGCATTAACACTAAAGAAGCTGAAAGTAAATTGCAAAATAATGACTTAGCACAAAATATCAATGATTTTAATGCAAACTACTTAAAAGAAAATGCATTTTTATTTGCAAATGCTCACTCAAATGTAATGTTGCAAACTAAACTAGCAAGTTTGCTTCAATAACAAAAACTCCCAAATAAGGGAGTTTTTCAAGGAAAAATATGCAAGATAATGCTTTGTTAAAGCAAGTTTTAAAACATCCTTTATATGAAAAAATCCAAAAACTTAGTATCAAAATTCAAAAATCAAGTTATCTTATAAATGATAGCTTTGATATTTTTTGTGATAAAAGCTTAGATGATGAAATTAATAGTATTGCCTTAGAATTAAAACCTTGGCGCAAAGGGCCTTTTAAAATTAATGATTTATTTATAGACACAGAATGGCAAAGTTTTATAAAATTTAATATATTAAAACCATATATGCAAGAGATCAAAGGCAAAATAGTTGCAGATATTGGTTGTAATAATGGTTATTATATGTTTAAAATGCTTGAATTTAATCCTTCAAAACTGATAGGTTTTGATCCTTCTATTAAGTATTATTTACAATTTTTACTTTTAAACTCTATTGCAAAAACTCCTATACAATATGAACTTTTAGGTGTGGCCGATGTGCCAAATTATGGTATAAAATTTGATGTGATTTTTTGTCTTGGTGTAATTTATCACCGCAGTGATCCTATAGCCATGCTAAAACAACTCAAGCAATCTTTAAATAAAGATGGTATAGTCTTTTTAGATACTATGTATATAGAAGATGAAAGAGAAATTGCACTCATTCCTCAAAAAACTTATTCAAAAATACCAAATATTTTTTTCATTCCGTCGATATTGGGTTTAAGAAATTGGTGTTATAGAGCTGGATTTAGTGAATTTGAAGTTATAACAACTAAACAAACTGATTTTGAAGAACAAAGAAAAACACAATGGATTGATTCTTATTCTTTAGATCAATTTTTAGATGAAAACGACTCAAATTTAACTTGCGAAGGCTATGAGGCACCAAAAAGAGTTTATGTTAAATTAAAGGTGTAAAAATGGCAAGAACAGTAAGTGCTGTTAACATAGAAGAATTAATAGATCCAGAAGAATTAAATCGCATTAAATCAGAACTTATCACTTGTCCAGGGATAAACAATACTTTAGCAGGAAGCATTTCTCATATAGAAAAAAATTTCGCCAAGGGTATTTTAATCACAACTCATGATATGGCAGTAGATGAGTTAGGATTAGTGCATAGTGGTTTTGTATTTAATGCAGCAAATTATATAGCACAAGCTGCAATCAATAAAGAATTTAGCGTCTTAATAGGCTCAAGAAGCTTTTTTTATGCTCCTTTAAAAGTAGGAGATATTCTAAATCTTGAAGCAAGTGCTTTATTTAGTGATGACTCAAGAAAAAGAGAAGTTAAAGTGGTTGGTTTTGTCAATGAAATTAAAATTTTTGACGCATCATTTCAAGTAATTACCACCGATGATCATATATTTAAACTCAAACAAAATCAAACTGCCACAAACAACAATCAAAACCAACAAGAACCAGCCAAACAAGAAACTACACAAGAAGAGCTTAATGCGGTCTTAAAAGGAATCGGGGGTTAAAGGTAAATCCACCCAATTCTTTGGGCATTCTTTATGATAAGTCCCACTTGCATCATAATATTCTTTACAATCATCATAAAAACGGTTTGAAACCCCTCTTTCGTTTACAAAGCAACCGCTAAAAAATAATGCTAAAAACCCTAGAAAAAATACACTTTTAAACATTTCTCATCCTATTTTAATCTTATTTGCTTACGCCATTTATAAGGCTCTATAGGATTTTCATCAACCCATAAACCTTTTTTGTTTTCTTTGGCATAATTTTGCTCATTTACATATAAATCACTATAATGTTCATAAGCCCAAGCAAAGCCATTTTTAACCATAACTTGATTGATATCTTTATCATTTAAATATACAATGGCTAAAATTCTACCATATTTATCCTCATCTTTTACATTCAAAACCACTTCTTTATTCAACACAATTGCATTTAAAAATTGCGTAGCCATTTTTCCATAGGCTTGATCACTCTCAGGCGCGTCTATACCAAAAAGTCTGATTTTAAGCTTTTCATCTTCAAATTTAGCCTCAATAGTGTCTCCATCTACTACACGACTTACTTTAGCATTAATATATGAGCCACTATCATAATTTAAAATATAAGCAAAAGCGACTAAAAAAAGCACAATTAAAAATTTCTTTGGCTCTTTTAATAAGGTTATTAATAATTTAATTTGCTTTTTAGAAATTTTCATTTAAACCTCATCTATATAAAAATATGCCATAATTACAATAAAAAGGAGAAATTTATGCAAGAAATTATACAAAATTTTAAACAAATTACTCAAATACCTCATTGTAGTTTTAAAACCGAAGAATTAAAAAATTTTCTCATTGATTTTGCTAAAAGTCACAACTGTCAAGTAAGCGTTGATAATGCAGGTAATATCCACACATACAAAGGAAATCCAAAAATTTGTTTACAAAGCCATTATGATATGGTTTGCATGGGGGAGGCTCCAAATATACAAATGTATGAAGAAAATGGATATTTAAAAGCTAAAAACTCAAGTTTAGGTGCAGATAATGGCATAGGAGTATCATTAATGATGCAAGCTTTAAAAGACTTTGAAAATATCGAATGTCTTTTTACTAATGATGAGGAAGTTGGCCTTTGTGGAGCAAATAATCTTACACATACTTTGATTTCAAACAAGCTGTTAAATTTAGACCATGAAAGTGATGATGAAGTTGTTATAGGTTGTGCTGGCGGAGTAGATATTTTTGCTAATTTGAAATTAGAAATAGATGAAAAAGAAGAAAATTGTTATGAGATAGAAACAATTGATTTTAAAGGTGGTCACTCGGGAATTGATATTGTTAAAAACATTAAATCTTCTATTAAAGAAGTGAGCTATTTTATCACTCAAAATCAAGGAGAACTTTGCGAATTTAAAGCAGGTGAAAGAATAAATTCTATACCAAAACATGCTAAAGTTATAGCATTTTTTAAAAATCCTCCAAAAGAAAATAATCATTTTAAAATAAAATATCTAGGTAAAATCAAAAGAACATATTATAAAAATTCTCAAATCATTTTAAATCTTATCAATGCTTTTGCACAAGGTGTTAGAACTTTTAATCATCATCTAAATTTAGTCCAAACAAGTATTAATCTTTCACTAGCTTATGAAAAAGAAGGTAAATTTCATTTTGAACTTTTTGCAAGATCAAATGATTTACAAGAGCTTAAAAATATAGAATTTGAAACCTTAACCTATTTTAAAATGCAAAGCTGTGAAGTTTCAAGTGCAAATTTTTATCCACCTTGGGCTAACAAAGATACTAAATTTGGAGAAGAAATTCTAAGTTATTTTAAAAAAGAAAATCCAAACGCCAAGCTTTACACTATACATGCTGGTTTAGAATGTGGTATTATCAGCGAAAAACAACCTCTAGAATGTTGTTCTATAGGGCCAAATATATATAGTCCACATTCAACAGATGAAAAATGCGAAATAGCTTCTATCGAAAAAATCAGTAAAATTCTTTTTACAATTTTAAAAAATCACCAGTAATATATAGATAAAAAAACCAATATTTTGACAAATAAATTCAAAATATTGGTAAATATTTATTTAAATAATAAAAAATTTTATTTACTATTAATAAAACTTGCATTATACTCTCGCATATTTCACAAACAAGGAGAGAGTATGGAAATACTAACTAGCCTTAGCGAAGGCACTCAATTTAGTATCCAACTAGCTGTAGTTCTTATTTGTCTTTTTTATGGGGCAAAAAAAGGCGGTATCGCTCTTGGTTTACTAGGCGGTATAGGTTTATTGGTTTTAAGTTTTGGTTTTGCTGTAGCACCTGGAAAACCTTCAATTGATGTTATGCTTACCATCTTAGCTGTAGTTGTTGCTAGTGCAACCTTGCAAGCTAGCGGTGGTTTAGATGTAATGTTACAAGTAGCAGAAAGAGTTTTAAGAAAAAATCCTAAATTTTTAACCATCTTAGCACCTTTTGTAACTTGTATTTTAACCATGCTTTGCGGAACCGGACATGTTGTTTATACCATGATGCCTATTATTTACGACATTGCTATTAAAAACGGCATACGCCCAGAAAGACCAATGGCTGCTTCTAGTATTTCTTCTCAGCTTGGTATCATCGCAAGCCCTGTTTCAGTTGCTGTTGTAAGCTTAACAGCACTACTTTTAAATCCAGAAATCAACAAACATCCTTTAGCAGGTTTTGATGGTTATGTGGATTTACTTGCTATTACTATACCTTCTACTTTGGTAGGTGTTTTAGCTATAGGAATTTTTTCTTGGTTTAGAGGAAAAGATCTTGATAAAGATGCGGACTTTCAAGCTAGAATCAAAGATCCAGAACAAAGAGAATATATCTATGGTGATAGCAAAACTCTTCTTGGTCAAAAACTTCCAACCATTCAATGGGTAGCTATGTGGATTTTCTTAGGCGCTATTGCAATAGTAGCTATACTTGGAGCCTTCCCAGAGCTTAGACCACAATTCACCTCAAAAGGCGTTACTAAACCTATGAATATGGTTGCAACCATTCAAATGTTTATGCTTTTAGCAGGTGCAGCACTCATCATCTTTACTAAACTTGATGCAAGCAAAATTGCAAAAAATGAAATTTTTAAATCAGGCATGATAGCTTTAGTGGCTGTTTTTGGAATTTCTTGGATGGCAGATACTATGTTTGCAGTGCATACTCCTATGATGAAAGAATCTTTAGGTAATATCGTTATAGAACACCCTTGGACTTATGCGGTTATGCTTTTATTAATTTCTAAATTTGTTAATTCTCAAGCAGCGGCAATCGCAGCTTTTGTGCCACTTGCATTAGGCATTGGTGTTGAACCAGGCATTATCATTGCTTTTGCAGCAGCGTGCTATGGATATTATATTTTACCAACTTATCCAAGTGATCTTGCAACCATACAATTTGATAGATCAGGTACTACAAAAATAGGTAAATTTGTTATCAATCACAGCTTTATCTTACCAGGATTAATCGGTGTAATCGTTTCTTGTATAGTAGGTTATTTCTTAGCTTTAGGTGCGGGATATTTATAAAATTTAAAGGGCTTTAAAGAAAGCCCTTTTTTTTCTTATTTAAATGCTTTTTCTAAATCAATAGGCATAGCTTGATAACCAGTACTTGCTCCGCTAAAGCGAATTTGCACTGAAGGTTCTTTAGCTCCCCATTTAAATTCATCTATTTCAGGTCTTGGCTCACCTACAGCAGCACCTTTGCTTAAGTCAAATGACATTCCAGCAGTAGCACTATAAACCATAATAGAATTTTTATCTTTATAATACTCAGTTAAAGAAGTAACAGGTGAAAACCATTCATTGCCTCTTTGCTTTCCGTATTCCCATACCTGTTCTACGGTTTTATTTTTTTGATCTATTTTATACACAACCGCTCTTGAGTATTTCATCGAAGCAAAAGCAGGTTGTTCTATACCTCTTGCATCACCATTATCAAAAGCTGTAACATAAATATATCTTTTATCAGACTTTTCATCTATTCTAAAAGCAGTATGCTGTGTCCATGTAAAATCAAAACCACCTTCTTCGTTTTCATAACCTGGACATTTGCTATATTCATCCTCACAAACTATCTTTTTGCCATTTTTATCAATAGGTTGTAAAAGTGCTTTTTTATATTTTTCTGTCCAGCCTTTATGTGCTCCTAGTATCCATTTTACCTTTTTATCGCGTCCTATTTTTATAATAGCACTTTGATGACGACTTGAAATAATAATACTATCATCACTTGGATCATAATCTACGCTATTTACATGAGCCCAGTTACGCCCTACTCCAGTACCTGCTATATCGCCAAAAGAATCACTTGCATCCATTTTAGCTAAATCCTCATCACTTAAAGTAACCCCTGCTTTACTCGCATCAATATTTAAACAAACCGCGCCTTGATCTAATGCTTTGATTACATTCGCTCTATATGGATCTAAAATTTCAAACAATCTCCACTCATCTACTACATTGCCATTTTTATCAACTTCTACTATCACATCACGCACTGAACGTACATTTTTACCATCAGGACGCTTAACATTGGCAGAAGCCACCCTTAAAAGATAATTTCCATTTTGCATATTATCCATAGAATGAGAAAAATCTATATAAGAAGAAGGTAAAAGACGATTAAAAATTTCTCTACCCATTAAATCATATTTAACATATCTTTGACCAAACCCAAAACTCAAAGCACCATCGGTATTTTGTTTAAATCCCATCATAATACCACGATTGTAAATATTATTCCAATCCATTAATTTATCATTATCAAAATACCAACGAATTTCACCTTTTGTATCAATGATAAATGCATTTGAATTTTCATCCCATTCCATTGCACCACCTGCTGGGTTATTCCAAACAGATTGAGAACCTTTTCCACTTTGTTTCCCCGGAGCATTATTAACCAAATACAACCTATCTTCAAAACCCTTATCTACTTTAATCACTTCCACTTTTTCAAAAGGTACACCTCTTTGCATAATACTTCCACTTGGCTCTATATTTACTCCACCAGTTGCTATTTTATATACCTCATCTACTACTTTTTCACTTTTTCCAAAAGCAGTTTTGGTATAACTTACTTTTACTGTATTAAAATATGATGGATAAAGTCCAAAAACAGGAATTCCTCCATAAGTTTTAATTTTATTAGGGCTAACCTTATAAGATATAGTTTGCCCATTTGGTTTTGGAACTATAGTTACGCTCACATCGCTTAGTTTGTATCCTCCATCCATAATTACAGCGCTAAGAGGAGATAAACCATAAGGATTCATCTTTACTGCGCCAATTTTGCCTTGAATTTCCCAATCAATTTTAGCACCACTAGGTCCACCCATAGCTAAAGAAACACTAGGCGCCACCATAACAACACTACTAGCAAGCAAAATACTACTTACAATTTTACTAATTTTCATTCTTTCTCCTTTTTCAATACTACTAAGCCATTTGCACACTTGGCTCACCTAAAATTTTAAGAATAATCACAAACACCAAGACAATCAAAGCGTAAATTTTAGCCTTAGAGTGTGAAAACGCATAAGAAACAAACATGCCTCCTAAAATCACCAAACAAACAACAAAAGCCAATAAGCAACAAACCGCCATATTCATAAATTCCATACTAGGAATCAAATACCAACCATTGCTATATAACCCATCTTCAAAATTTGGAGGAGTTCCAACAAAAAATTTCTGAAAAGCATTTAAACTACCATAAACATCTTCAGGTACTATAGGTGTATCCATGCCACACTCACCTGTTGGTAAAAACCATCCTGGTGCCCATTCATGCAATGGTAAATTAAAAGGATATATAGGAATTTCTCTACATCCATCAACACCAGCAAAAGGATTTTCTGAATGCACTACCTCGTGGATATGATTAAGAGTAATACAATACTCTATACCAAGCCATATACCCCAAAAAACAAAAATATAAGCAAAAATTTTTAGATAATCATTTTTAGGATCTATCAAGGCTAAAATACCACCAAAAGCCATAGTTAACATAGCAAATCTTATATAAACACACTGCTCACAAGGTTCCATATAAAGATATTCTTGAAATAAAAAGTGCGCTATGAAAGTTAAGCCTACCATAGCTATAACCATTATTAACCAAGGCAACCTAGTATTTTGCCAAGCACCAATTTTACTAATAAGACAAAAATTCATTTTGACTCCAAAACTACATTTTACTTAACTCTTCTGTTATTTCTATTAAAGCTTGTGGAGATGTGATAGCTTGTGGTATGATTTGATATTTGCCATTTACTACAAAAGCAGGTGTACCATAGTTTTTAGAAATATCATTAGCACTTTCGTAAGATTTTAAAATTTCGCTAGCCTCAGGAGTTTTTAAAAAATTATCCAAATCTTCTTTGCTTGCTGAAATTGCTTTTAATCCTACTTCATAAAATGCTTCAGGATTAGCTCCATTTCCCCATCTTTGTTTTTTCTTAAAATAAGCATTAAAATATGCTTCAGAAGCTTTATGAGTTAAACTATTTTTATCACTTTGACTTACTTTATTTTGCTCATCTTTAAAAGCAGCAAAAGCAAAAATTTCATTAGCTTGTTTACCATAATCACCCATAGAACTAACAGGATAAAATTTATAAGTTAATTGTGGTAATTTTTCTTTAACTTTTGAGATTGTATTGAATTTATGATGATCATAACAATGCGTGCAACGATAAGAAAACACTTCTATTAAAGAATTTTGAGCATTTGGGATAGGTGTTTTTAAAACCACATATTCTTTACCTTCGCTAAGTGCATTTGCACTCACACCAAAAACAAAAGCAGCTATTGCTACTGCTTTAGACCAATTACTAAAGTTAAAATTCATTTTATTTCTCCTAAATTTTTTATTATTTATAATAAATTACAAATATTTATTATAAACTTTGTAAAGCTATATTAACATAACTTAAATATTTATTAAATATAAGAAAAAATTTACAAAATAAAATGCAATTATCAAAAAAAAAAAAAAACGATAATATATTATCATAAAAAATAAAAGAAGATGGATTACTAAATAATGCTTTTAAAAAAAGCATTATTTAGTAGAAAGTTCTTTAACTATACGGATTAATTCTTCCAAAGAAGTGATATACTCAGGATTGATTTGATATTTGCCATTTACTACAAAAGCAGGCGTGCCATAATTTCTTGAAATTTCATTAGCCATGTCATAAGCAGCTAAAAGCTCTTTGGCTTCTTTAGTTTGTAAAAATTTTTGCAATTCTTCTTTACTAGCGCCGATAGCATTTAAGCCTATTTTGTAAAATAAATCAAGATTATTTAAATTTAATTTTTTTTCAAAATGACTTACAAAATACACATCAGCAAGCTTATAGGTAAGACTTTTTTCACTAGTAACATCTAAACCTAAAGCTTTTTCTTTAAAAGAAGCTAAAGCAAACATCTCATTTAAAGCACCACCATACTCACTCATAGAACTTACCGAAAAAAGATCATATTTTAAATTTGGCAAAGCTTCTTTAACCTTTGCTAGAGTGTGAAATTGATGATGATTATAGCAATGGATACAACGATAAGAAAAAATTTCTATCAAAGAATTTTGTGCATTTGGGATGGGTGTTTTTAAAGTAATATACTCTTTACCCTCACTTAACGCATTTGCATTTATAGCAAAACCGAGTGCACAACAAACAATCAAAAAAATATTTTTTAAATTCAATTTTAACTCCTATATCATGATATTACAATATAATTATATTGTAATATCATAAATATCAGAATTCAACCACGCCCCCAGCATCTTTTCTTGATTGCTCACTAGATTGAACCATAATTCCTTTTGTGTATTTCAACAATTCCTCCCATTCTTTCTTTTGTAATAAGATGCCTTTTTGAACACTCTCTTCGTAATTTTTTTCAATAATATCATGAGAGATGCTTACATTCTCATCATTTCTAACTAAAGAGTTTTTAGAAATTTCAATATAAAGTGCTCTTTCATCTAAATCACAAGGTATATTTTTCATTAAAACATCTGGAAAATCTTCATTATTTTTTATAAAGTATTCCACATACTGAGATTGTTTTATGTCATACCAATAAGCTTTAACATATAAATTTTTATTTGATAATCTTTTTAACTGAGAATACACAAAACACCTATTATAACATTTTGAAATTTTTATATTTAAAGAATTATATTGATTTAAAAAATCAAGCGCATACGCAATAATAATTTGAATATGACATAATATGCTATGATGATTAAGATCAACACTTAAATACTCATTTGTAATATTTAATGTTGTATCTAAATTGTCGCTTTTCAAATAAGGCGCAGCTTTAAGAAAATTTGATAATCCATTTAATCCAGCCATTTGCATGTCAATAACCATAGATGCAATTAAATCAGCTTCTCCAAGATTTAATTTTAATCCATTATAAGCTTTAATACAAGCAGCTTTAAGTTCGTTTTTGGAAACATAAACATTATTATTAGATAAATCACAAACACTATGCTTATTTTTTGGCAATAATGGAAACATCCACTCATTAGCATGAATTTCATCCATTAAAGGTGCATTCTGAAACAATGTCACTTGAACCCATCTATCTGATCTTGGATCATACTTTGTTGCACCAAACATAGACAATTTAGCTCTTAAAAGATGCATAGGCAAAAAGTCTTTTGCTAAAACATTAGCCCTTATATCACCCATTACACAATTTCCCATAGTCCAAACTCTTCTAGCTATAGATGTAAAACAAGGGTTTTCTAATAAAAATTTACTTATATGTAAATAATCATCCTGATTTTTTAAAGTATTGTAAAATTTAACCACTTGCCTAGCAATATCTAAAGGTTGTTCTAGTTCATCTCCATTATCAATACCTCTTACTCCAAGCCTAGGCTCTTCTTTTTCTTCAGATATATACCAAAACCAATAATTATTTTCAGGATTTTCAAAATTAATACCTAAAGCCCAATCATATTTTTTCTCTATTACATTTTTAATTTCAGAAATTTTAACACCAGTAAGTTCTAATGGAGTTTCATCGATTGTCATCATTTTATCGTGTATATCAACTAATTCAGGATACAGTTCTAATAAACACGAAAGTACGATTTCTTGTGCTTCCAAAGAATATTTTTTTGTATATTCTACAAATTCCTCAATAACCATAGAAGCATTTATTTTTGTTTTTATTTCTTTTACTATATAAGAAAGCTCACTTGAAGCTATTTTGTTTAAATTATCTTGCCTTGAATCTATTGTTGTTATTTCTTTAAGATGTAAACTTGCTCTTTTTAAATAATCAATCAATTCTTTAGCCTTACTCATATCAAGCTTTTGTTGCATAACTTTTGACAAAGCTAATTCTCTTTGATAAAGCCAATTATCAACAACTTTTGGGTGTTTAATCAAATAAGGAGCCATACCAAGTCCAGTAGCATTTCCCACACCTAAATATCTTTGAATATCTCTATCAAGTTCTACAGCTTTATCTCCACCACGCTGTTTGGCTATATAATTTACCCAATCTAAACTAAATTGCCTTACAATATAAACAGCGCACATTTCAGCAGAAAATGACTGAGAAAAATCTCCATTTTTTTGCAGATTATCAAAATCAGAAATTCCAAATTTTCCACTTCCATATACAGCTGTGGTTCTTAATATATAACCAACTTTAGCTAGTTCATCTAAATCAGGTTGTTTTCCATTAGCTAAAGAATTAACAATATATTCAAAAATTCTTACACTTTTATTAGCCCTTGCTAAAACAAAAGCATTGTTAAAATTTCTACCAGCTTCTTGCAGTGGAACATTTTCTTTTAAAACAGTCAATAACCCACTATCAATCTCTCCATTTACAAAAGTAAAAGTAACATCCCACTTATTTGCTATAACTCTATCATTTCTTTCTTCATCTTTTATATAATTAGCAAATATAACAAGATGATATATTCCATGAGGTGTTCTAACTTGATATATTACATCACCAAATCCTTTATCATCTAAATCCCATAAAATATTTTTTAATACCCATTTTTCTTGAGCAATTTTCCTCATCAAAGTTCTAGTAAAACTAAGTCTAGATGAGTGCATAGAGCCTAGTCTTTCTAAAGACATGACTTCTTGTGGACTTCTTAATTTCATATCATTTTTCATTTTGTCTCCTTTTTTTGTATTAACGTAAATTTTGCTCATCTGCCATTTTAATTGCAATCTGTATAGAGTTCCATAAGGTTGGTAATAATATAAATGAAACAGGCACAGCAGTAATTACTATAAATGATTGCAAAGCCGAAATTCCTCCCTGTCCGATAGATATTAAAATAATTGCCAATACCCCCATTAAAATTCCCCAAAAAGCTCTAAGAAACTTACTAGGTTCAGTGTTCCCACTAACAATAACACTCATAGTATAAGTCATAGAATCACCAGTTGTAATAATAAAAATAGCTGCTAATATCAAAAATAATGCTGAAATAAATGTTGACAATGGCAATGACTGTGTTATTGCTATTAACGCAGCAGGTATATTAAAACCTTTAAAAGCAGAGCTTATGCTGCCTGGATTTTCTATTTCAAAATACAATCCTGTTCCACCAACAATAGTAAACCAAAACATTGTGATAATTGGTGCACATATACTCACAGCTATAATAAGCTCTCTTAAAGTCCTACCTCTTGAAATTCTAGCAATAAAGATAGCCAATACTGGACCATATCCTAAAAACCACCCCCAAAAAAACAAAGTCCAAGATGCAAGCCAAACAGTATCTTCTCTATAAGTAGCCATAGGTATAAAATTTTGTATCAAAGTTCCAACACCTTGAACATAAACATCCAAAATAAATTTTGTAGGACCAAAAATAAAAATAAAAAACATCAAACCTACAGCTAAAATAACATTCCATTTACTAAGAATTTGAATGCCTTTTGCTAAACCTCTAAGTGAAGATATAGTATAAACTAAAATAGCCAAAATAATAATACTCATTTGAGTGATTATATTATCTGGTATTTGAAAAATCATATTTAGTGCATAAGAAATTTGTAAACCTAAAAATCCTATAGGTCCTATAGTACCAGCAGCAACAGCCACAATACAAAAAGCATCTATTAAAGAACCAATCCATCCGTGTATAACTTTATCACCAAAAATAGGATAAAGAATAGTTCTAGGTCTTAAGGGAAGGCCTTTTTCATAGTGTAAATACATTAGCACTATTGTGGTAATAGTTCCAGAAATAGCCCAAGATAAAAAACTCCAATGCATGTAAGATTGCGCTAGAGCTTCTGTGATTTTTTGAAAAATATTACTAGTATTTCCAAATACAGGAGATGGAGAAACAAAATGAGCTATAGGCTCTCCAGCAGCCCAAAAAACACCTCCACCTGCAAGTAAAGTACACATAATAATAGATATCCATTGAAATGTACTCATTTCAGGATTTTTAATATTACCCAAAACTACGCCGCCTGTTCTTCCCCAACTAAGCCCGATCCCAATAATAAAAGTCAAAAGTAGTAAAATTTGCCAATAAGCACCAAAGTATTTTGCTGAGACATTAAAACCAAACTCAACGATCGCACTAAGTAACTTTGAATCAATTAAAGCTATTACAACAAATATCATCAAAAATCCACTACTACAAATTAAAGTCAACTTATCAATACGAGTATTGTTTTTAGGAGTACTGTTTAACATTTTAACTCCTTAGCAAGTTTGAGCTTTTAAGCCATCTTGTAAAAAATAAAGCCAATTAAGACCCATGATTTTTTTTACATCATTCTCAGAAAACCCATAATTAATCAATCCTTTATAAATATTATATAAGCCACTAGAATCATTAAACCAAGACACATTTTTAGGCCATGTGGAATTAGTAGCACTACCTTCGCCATAATCTTTTATCTTAGACCATCTACCATTGCGCATCCATTCTAGTACATCTAATGGTTGATTTAAACATAAATCACTTCCTATACCTATATGATCAACCCCTATCATATCTGCCAAATCAGCACTCATTTTACAAAAATCATCCAATGTACAATCACTTCCATTTGGCAAATGAAAAGGATATAAAGACAAACCTATTAAACCTTTTCTCTTGGCTAAAGCCTTTATCACCTCATCGCTTTTATTTCGCAATCCATTGTGCGCAAATTTAGGATTAGCATGAGATATACATATAGGGCGGGACGATATGTCAATAGCTTCCAATGTTGATCTATCACTACTATGAGACATATCAACAATCATACCAACCCTATTCATTTCTTCAATCACTTGTTTACCAAAACGAGTAACACCACTGTCGTTTTTTTCATAACAACCAGTAGCCAATAAGCTTTGATTATTATAAGTTAGCTGCATAATCAATAAACCAAGCTGTCTCATAATAGATATTAACCCTATTTCATCATCAATCAAAGAACAATTTTGTGCTCCAAAAAAAATCCCTACCTTATTTTGAGCTTTTGCTTTTAAAATATCTTCGCTTGAAAAAACAGGCAATATATATTCATTAAATTCTTCAAAAAATCTATGCCACTGGGCAAATCTAGTAAGTGTTTCTCTAGCATTTTCATGATATACTAAAGTAACATGCACAGCACTAACACCGCTTGATTTTAAAAATTTAAAATATTCTTTATCCCATTTGCAATATTGCAAACCATCTATAATGATATCTTTCCCAAACATAACCACCTCCTTTTTTTAAACAACATTTAATAAGCTTTTACATAAGTTGTTTTTACAACTGTGTAAAATTCCTTCGCATAAGCACCTTGCTCTCTTGGACCAAAGCTAGATTCTTTTCTACCTCCAAAAGGTACATGATAATCTGTTCCAGCTGTAGGAAGATTAATCATAACACAACCACTTTTTGCTTCTTTTTTAAATATGTTTGCATTTTTTAAACTCGATGTTACAATCCCTGAAGTCAATCCAAAACGAGTACCATTATTAAGTGCAACAGCTTCTTGTAAATCTTTTGCTTTAATCACACATGCTAATGGAGCAAAAATTTCTTCCTGATTAACATCCCAATCATTTTTAGTATTAATAAATAAAGTAGGAGACATATAGTAACCATTTTTATCAAGTGATAATTTTTCACCACCAAATACCAATTCCGCTCCAAGATCTTTAGCTCTTTGAACCCATTTGAAATTAGATTCAAATTGTTTATTATCAGCTACTGGTCCCATAAAAATTCCATCATCTAAGCAATGGCCAACCTTTATTGTTTTCATTCTAGAAACCATTTTCTCAACAAAAGCATCGTGAATATTTTCCATAACAATCAAACGAGAACTTGCTGTGCATTTTTGTCCAGTACCCGAAAAAGCTCCTGCAATAGCACACTCAACAGCAAGATCAAGATCTGCATCATCCATAATAACTAAGGCATTTTTACTACCCATTTCTAATTGACATTTAACAAAATTTGCAGCCGTAGCACGTGCTATTTTTCTACCAACATCAACAGATCCAGTAAAAGAAAGTGCGTTGATATTTCTAGAATTAATAATAGTCTCACCAACTTCTCCACCACTACCTAAAACTAAATTAAATACACCACTTGGCAATCCATGCTCATGAATAATCTCAGCCAAAGCTACAGCAGAAGCTGGAGTGGTATTAGCTGGTTTCCATACTATACTATTACCAAAACAAAGAGCAGGAGCTATTTTCCAAGAAGCTGTTGCAATAGGGAAATTCCAAGGAGAAATAATACCAACAACACCAACAGCCTCTCTTGTAATCTCAACATCAACACCACTTCTTACAGACGCTGCATTTTCCCCAATTTGTCTTAATACTTCAGCTGCATAATATTGAAAAAATTGACCTGATCTAAACGCTTCTCCTTTTCCTTCTATTTTTGTTTTTCCTTCTTCTAAAGATATGATTTTTCCAATCTCATCGCTTCTATTCATTAAAGATTCGCCGATTTTATAAAGCAAATTTGCCTTTTCTTCTAAAGGAGTTTTTTCCCAAGAAACTTGAGCCTCTTTGGCAGCATCAATAGCTAGCTCTACTTGTTTTTTATCAGCTTGTGCTACATCCCCTAGATCATTATCAATATCAGATGGATTAATATTTTTTATAGTATTAACACCCTCTACCCATTGACCATTAATATATAAACCCTTAGTACAATCTAACATTTTACCTCCTTTATAATTTTAATTATGAGTTTGTGCATAAACTACAAATTCAACCAGCATTTCTTCTCTAGCCAAACCAGAAACAATAAATGCAGCTCTATTTGGATAAACTGTATTAAAATAGGTTGAATATACCGAATTTACAAATTTTAAATCTTCTCTTTTTGTAACATAAATTAAAATCTGTAACACATCATCTAATTTAGAACCAGCACATTCTAAAGTATGAATAAGATTTGAAAAAACTTGTTTGGTTTGCGCTTCTATACCACCAGTAACAACCTCTCCATTTTTATCAATAGGAATTTGTGCTGTATATAAAATATTATTTGATACAACAGCCCATTCTAATGGAGATTTTGAGGGGAATAATTTTGTTTTAACCGCTATTTTACTTGACATACAACTCCTTTTTGTATTGTTATATTTTCAAGTCTATAGGAAAAAAACTTAATAAATACTTAATGTCGACAATAAATATATTATATATTTTATTACCTTGAAAAAACATATAAATATGTGAATATTGGTAAACATATTTAAAAGATATTCCTATGATTAAAATACCAAATAAGTTAGTAAGGTAGTTTTAGTTGTAAAATTAAATATATATACTTAATTATATGATTATATCAAATCAAATATTGTTTAACAAAATTCTCAAAATAATCAATAATATCATCAACATATTCCAAGGCTTTTTCTGTGTTTTTTTGATACACAGCTTTTAATATATTCTTGTGTTTTTCTTTTACAATATCATGTTGACTATTTTGAGCATAGCGATACCAAAATCTCCTTGAAATCCCTTGTACATTTCTCAATTCTTCGTAAATAAAATAATTTTTAGAAGCTTTAGCTAATACATCTTGTCTTTTATCAAGCCATGATAAAAAATTTATTTCATCATAATTTTCAATTTCATTTAAAAGTTCATTTATAGCTTTTTTATCATCCTCAGTAAGTCTTTTTATAGCACATTCTATACAAAGTTTCAAAATAACTCTTCTTACTTCCAAAAGTTGCATTTGTAAAGAAGCATTCATTTGTGGAACCATTATTCCTGCATTTGATATATTCACCAAATAACGTTTTGAAAGCAACAATAATGCTTCTCTTACAGGCGTACGTCCAACATCAAGCATATTTGCTATGCCCTGTTCTGTCAAAATACTACCAGGCTCTATTTCACAAAAAACTATTCTTCTTTCTAATTCATCATATACTTGTTCGGCTAAAGTTTTATTTTTCACTTTTTTCATGTAATTTCCAAATATAAAATAAAAATTATAGAATAATATCTAATTATTAATGTATTTAAGACAGAATATTAATGATTAAAATTCATATTTGATATTCAATTTACTTTCAATATAATGTATTATAAAAAACAAAAAAAGGATTTTAAATGCAAATACGAATTTATTATGAAGATACCGATGCAGGTGGAGTGGTATACCATAGCAACTACTTAAAATTTTGCGAAAGAGCAAGAAGTGAGATATTTTTTCAAAAAAATGCAAAAATTTTTGATAAAAATACAGGACATTTCCTACTTACTAAAGCAAATTGTAACTTTTTAAAACCCGCTAAACTTGGAGATCTTATAGAAGTAAAAACATTTATCACAAAGCTTAAAAAAGCCTCAGTTTGTATAAAACAAGAGATTTATAAAGAAAATACCAAGCTTTTTGAGGCTGAATTTACCCTAGCCTTTTTAAAAAATGAAAAAGTAGCCCCTATAGATGAGGCTATAGCTAGGGTTTTTACTGATCTTGCAAAGGAGTAAAACCTAAGCCTTGCGAGCGTATGATCTTAACCTTATAGTCAAATTGATTATTATTTAAACTCTCATCGAAAATTCTTTGAGAGTCTTTATCTAAAAACTGCGTATAAAAATAATCAAGACCCACGCTAGTTGCATACGCTATCCAGTTATAGTTAATATTTTGCGAAAAAAGCTCATTAAGATAGCTTAGAGTTTGATCCTCATTAGAAATGGAATTTGCTAGCAAAAGTTTTTTTCTATCATTAATTTGCGTTAAACTTAGCAAAATAGGATTATAATTAATCTGAGTTGATAATAACACAAAAGGTTCTATATCATAAGTTCTTATTTGCGAGCTTATGAGCGCTGTTTTTATCAAAGAGGTATTTAAAATAATACTAGAATCTTGAAAACTTCTATTTTGATTTAAAATACTTCTAAAATCAAATTTAGAACTATTAATAGTATAAATTTTCTCGCTACCATTACCTGCGTTTAAAACATTCTCATCTAAGCGATTTGCCAAAGGTGTTCCATCTGAAAAAATAATATTTTTGCCATTTGAATACTCTAAAAGTTTTTGAATTTGTTTTTGATAATCTATACTTCCAAAATACACATTTTCATTTTGCGTATCAAAATTTCTTTTATGTACAGTTGGTATGAAAACTTTTACATTTAAATCAAGATTTTCTTTTAATAAATTTTTCACACCCTTATCCGTAAAACCTGCGATGATATAATTAAATTTTTCTTCTTGAGCTTGTTTAAAAGCTTTAGCTATCTTGCTCTCATCTTCAGTACCTATTAAAAACACCTTTACTTTTATCTGCGCTCTTTGTCTTAGCAAATACGCTATACTTGAGTTTATAATAGTATTAGAATAACTTTTAATCGTTTGCTCAGGTAAAATAATAGCTAGTTTTACACTAGCATTTTTTTGAATTCTTTTTTCAAAATCTATAATAGAATTTAAAAGTTTAGTATAGATATTAACCAAAAGTTCATTTGCATTATCATTGTTAAATCTTGATAAGAAATTAAAATAAAGTCCTGTTTCTAACAAAGTAAACAAACAATCATTATCGCAATTTTGAAATTCTAAATTAGGATAAAAAGACTCACTAGGTTCTATGGGTGATGGCTTTTGCTCTTTTGCAAAAACACTTAAAGTTAAAACAAAACTCATCAACAAACAAACTAAACTTTTTCTCATAAATAACCTTTTATTTTTTTAATATCTTCTATAAATTCAGTATAAAAGCTAGGATTTTTACTCACAAAATTCAAATCATAACTTGGCAAAAGCAAAGCATTATTAAAACGCATACATTGCCCTTTGTATTTTTGAAAATTCTCAAAACCCAAACTCGCAAAAGCTTCTTGACCAAGACATAAAATAATCTTTGCTTTTACAAAATCAAGCTCGTTATAAAAATACGGCAAGCATAATTTTAGTGCTTGATCATCTATTTTAAAATTACTAAAACATTTAAACATATAAGAAAAATATATTTCATCTTCTTTTAAATTTAAAAGCTCTTCGCAAAGCATTAAAAACTCTTGCTTATTTTTAGAAGCAAAAAACTTTCCACTTTCATTTTCTTCTTTATCAACAAAGGCTTGGTAAATCAAAATTTTAGCATTTTTGGCTTCTTTTTCTATTAAACTATGTTTTCTTAGTTTAGAAAAATGACAAAGATTGCAAGTTTTCACTCTTTCATTTAATTCTTTAAAGTTTAAGTTAAAATGTCTAATTTTCTTTTGTTCATTTAAGTATTCATAACCAAAAGCTTTTAGATAATACAAACTGCGTTTATTCATCACATCAATGCTTCTAAATTTTCACCCTCTAAACGATAAGTTCTCCACTCGCTCATATGTCTTGCATTTAACTTGGTATAAAATTCAATACCCAAATCATTATCATTTAAACAAACCCACTCTAAGCGTTTGAGATTTTTTTCTTTACAAATTTGTGCTAAGTATTTAAAAACAGCTCTAGCATAGCCTTTTTTTCTATGTTTTGGCTGTATGTAAATATCTTCTAAGTACAACCCACCCAAACCCCAAAAAGATGAAAAAGTAAAATAATACATCACATAACCTATTATCTCACCATCAACCTTTAAGCTCAAAGCCTTAGCATATTCATATTTAAAAAACGATTCTTCAAGCTCTTTAGTTGTACATTTTACATCATCAAGCATATTTTCATGAATAGCAAGTTCTTTGAGTAATTCCAAAATTTTTTCTAAATCTTCTTTTTTACTCTCACAAATTTCAAAAGCCATTATTTTTCCTTAATTTACAAAATAAAATCAAAATTTAGCAAAAAGTTTTAAAATAACTCTTAATTAAAAGCAGATTTAAGTAAGATTTTGCTAACATACTCGCTTATTATTTTGTTTTTTATTTTAAGTTAAGGAAAAAATATGAAAAGAACATACCAACCACATAAAACCCCTAAAAAAAGAACTCATGGTTTTCGCGTACGTATGAAAAGTAAAAATGGTCGCAAAGTGATCAATGCTAGACGCGCTAAAGGTAGAAAAAGATTAGCGGTATAAAAGATTTTCTAAGTATTAACGACTTAGGAGAGTTTGCAACAATTTATAAAGAAGGTAAAAAATGGCATTGCGAAGGCATGATCATCTTTTACATTTTGAGTGATGAAAAAAAATTCGCTGTTGTTGCTAGCAAAAAAGTTGGAAAAGCTGTCATAAGAAATAGAGCCAAAAGGCTCTTAAGATCAGCTTTTTTTCAGGTTAAAAATCAAGTTGAAAACGGAAAATACATACTTGTAGCTAAAACAAGTATCACTGAAATTCCTTTTTTAAAATTAGAAAAAAACTTGAAATGGGGTTTGAAAAAAATAGGATGTATAAAATAGCTTGTCTAAAACTTATCAGATTTTATCAACTCTTTATCAGTCCTTTTAAACCACAATGCTGTAGGTATTACCCAAGTTGCTCTGAATACGCCTTGTGGCAATTTAAAAAAAATAATATTATTAAAGCATTTGGTGCAGTTTTTTTAAGAATTTTAAAATGCAATCCGTTTTTTAAAGGTGGTATTGATTATCCTAAAATACGCAAGAATAATCTAAACTCAGGTATATGTTTTAAACCTAGTTTTAATGCTTTAAAACAACTCAACTATCTTTATATCCCTTGCAACGATAATCAATTTTTTTTAATTAAGATTATATTTCCAAAGGACAATCCGTGTCAGAAAATTTATCTCAACAAAAACGCATATTAATCGCTGTTGTATTATCATTTTTATTTTTTGTAGTTTATGATTATTTTTTTATCCCCAAAGCTCCACAAACTGAGCAAAATATCACCCAAATAGAACAAAACAACTCAGCTCCACAAAGCACTACAAACACAAACACCCAAGCTCCAAAAACAGAACTTAGTGTTAATCAAAAAGAAGAAATAGCAGTTGTTAAAAGTGAGCATTTTGAAGCACATATTGACTCTTTAGGTAGGATAGCTAAATTTTATCTAAGTGATGAAAAATACAAAGATGAAAATGGTAAAAGTATTAATCTAGTAGATACTTCTTTATCGCCTTTACCACTAGAAGTAAGATTTAGCGATGCAAAAATCAATCAAGAAGCTTTTAATACTTCATATACCACAAGTCAAAAAACTATCAATGTAAGCGATGAAAACACAACCTTAATCCTTACTCAAAATCTAAACGATTTAGTAGTAACTAAAAAAATTACTTTCCATAAATATGGAAACTATGATTTAGAGGTTAATTTAAGTAAAGACGCAGCTTATTTTATCACTCCAGGTTATCGTCCAAATATAGCAGTTGATAGCTATACAGTGCATGGGGTTTTAATCTTAGATAAAGATGATAAAATCACAATGTTAGAAGATGGCGATGTAGAAAATGATGAAAGTTTTTCTAATGTAACCCTTATGGCAGCTTCAGATCGCTATTATAGTGCCTTCTTTTATAATTTTGAAAAACCACTTAATGCTGTAGTTACTAAAGACAATCACGAAAACTCTATCGTTTTTGCAAGTGCGACAAATACTTTTAAAGCAAGCGGTTATGTTGGCTCAAAAGAGCATGAAATTTTAAGAAGCATTCATGCGGATTTAGATGATGTTGTGGAATATGGTTGGTTTACTTTTATAGCTAAGCCTATGTTTGAATTTTTAAATTTCTTACATGGCTACATGGGCAACTGGGGTTGGGCTATTGTAGTGATGACTTTAATCGTGCGTATTATTCTTTTCCCACTTACTTATAAATCAATGATTTCTATGAATAAACTCAAAGATTTGGCACCTAAAATGAAAGATATCAGAGAGCGCTATAAAGGTGATCCGCAAAAAATGAATTTACATATGATGGAACTTTATAAAAAACATGGCGCAAATCCTATGAGTGGATGTTTGCCTATACTTATTCAAATTCCAATTTTCTTTGCAATTTATAGAGTTTTACTAAATGCTATAGAACTTAAAGCTGCACCTTGGGCTTTTTGGATTACAGATTTATCTGTAATGGATCCATGGTTTATTTTACCTATATTTATGGGTCTAACTATGTTTATCCAACAACTTATCACACCAATGGCCATACAAGATCCTATGCAAGAAAAGATTATGAAATTTTTACCATTAATTTTCACTTTCTTCTTCTTAACCTTCCCAGCAGGTTTAACTTTATATTGGTGTGTAAATAATATATGTTCACTTATTCAACAAGTGATTGTAAATAAACTTTTCAAAAACCACAAAAAAGAGGAAATAGCTAAACATGAACATAGAAGCTAAAGACTTACAAACCGCACTCATAGAAGCCTCAAAGCAACTTGAGTGCTCTGTGATTGATCTAGAATATGAAGTTATTCAGCATGCTAAAGCAGGATTTTTTGGTTTGTTTAGAAAAAATGCTATTATTTGTATCAAAGGGCATAAAAAAACTCAAAAACCTCATCAAGAAAAAACTAAAAAATTTCATAATGAGAAATTTAACAAGCATACGCAAAAAAACTTTGATAAAAACGAACCTAAGAAAGAATACAAAGAAAATTTTCAAAAACCAATTGAAGATATTACTCAACCTAAAGAGCACTATAAAGTAAAAAATGATGCCATTTTTGATTCATTTCATAAAGAATCATCAGAAGAAAGAAATATCGCTTCCTATATTGATGAGATAAAAATTTCACTAGAAAAGCTACTAGCAACTTTTGATTTTGACATCAAAGTTGTACAAGTTAGCATTTGGGATGAAAATTGCGTACTAATAAAACTTGATGGAGAAGACGCGGCTTTACTTATAGGCAAAGAAGCTCATAGATATAAGGCTTTTTCTTATTTACTTTATAACTGGCTTAGCGCTAAATACAAAATTCAACCAAGACTAGAAATTGCTCAATTTTTAGAAAATCAAACCCAAGCTATAGAAAATTATTTAAAAATTCTTATAGAAAAAGTAGAAAGTACAGGAAGAGTTCAAACAAAACCACTTGATGGAATTTGGCTAAAACTTGCTTTAGAAAAATTAAGAGAACGCTTTCCTGATAAATATGTAGCTATCAAACAAAATGACGATCAAAGATATATCGTTGTGAATGATTTTTTGAAGAAAAATGAATGAATGATACTATAGCTGCCATTGCCACAGCCCATGGAGTGGGCTCTATAAGTATTATTAGAATAAGTGGGGGGAAAGCTTTAGAGCTTGCATTGAAAATTACCCACAAAAAAGAACTAACACCCCGCTATGCACATTTGTGCAAACTTTATAAAAACAACAACGATTTTTTAGACGAAGCTTTAGTAATTTATTTTAAAGCCCCCTACTCTTTTACAGGAGAAGATATAGTAGAATTTCAACTTCATGGGGGTTTTTCTTTGAGTGAAATTTTACTTGATGAGCTTATTTTAGCAGGTGCACGCCTTGCTAACCCTGGAGAATTTAGCAAAAGAGCTTGTTTAAATGGCAAGATGGATCTTTTAAAAGCTTTAAGCATACAGGATGCCATCATGTCAAAATCAACAAGTGCTGCAAATATCATAGCAAAAAACATTAAAGGTGATTTAAGTAAATTTTTAAATACCATTAGAATGGATCTTGTTCAAACCCTTGCTTTTGTAGAAACAAGCATTGATTATGCAGATGATGATTTACCGCAAGATTTGCTTGATCAAATCATTGCTATGTGTGAAAAAAATTCAAAACTTTTACGTGATATAGTAGATATTTCTTTAAGTAAAAAAGGACTTATAGAAGGCTTTAAAGTCGCTATTATCGGTAAGCCAAATGCGGGAAAAAGCTCCTTGTTAAATTCACTTTTAGCTTTTGATAGAGCTATTGTTTCTAATATTGCAGGCACCACAAGAGATCGTATCGAGGAAAGTTTAAAAATAGGCTCACATTTAATCAAAATCATCGACACAGCAGGTATAAGAAATGCAGATGATGAGATAGAAAAAATCGGGGTTAATTTAAGCTATGAAAGTATTAAAGAAGCAGATATTATCATAGCTGTTTTCGATGGATCTAAAGAATTTGAAGAAGAAGATGAGCGTATTTTACAAGCTTTAAAAGATTGTGATAAAAAAATCATTTATGTTTTAAACAAAAGCGATCTAACCACCAAATTTAAACATGAAATTAGCACTTCTTGTATACGCATTTGCGCCCAAGAAAACACTCAAGCCATTAAGGAAAGTTTAAATGAATACTTAAATACTTTAGATGGCGATGGAATGCTAATTAGCAATACCTTAATACTCAATGCTTGTAAAAATGCTAGCGAAGCTATTTTGCGTGCAAGAGATTTATTAAAAGAAAGTTCTTTAGAACTTTTTGCTTTTGAATTAAATTTAGCCATAGGAGAAATAGCTCAATTTACAAAATATTTTGAAAGAGATGAAATTTTAGATGCTATGTTTAGTAATTTTTGTTTAGGAAAATAAAAAGGAGAGAAAATGGATAAAGAAATTATAAAACAACACAAAATTAGCGACGAGGAATATCAAGAAATTTTAAACATACTAGGTAGAGAGCCTAATTTGCTAGAGCTTGGAGTAATTTCTGCTATGTGGAGTGAGCATTGCTCATATAAATCAAGTAAAAAATACCTTAATGGCTTTCCAACCAAGGCCCCTTGGGTAATCCAAGGTCCTGGTGAAAACGCTGGAGTAATAGATATAGGCAAAGGAATGGCAGCTGTATTTAAAGTAGAAAGTCATAATCACCCAAGTTTTATAGAGCCATTCGCAGGTGCAGCAACAGGTGTGGGCGGAATTTTACGTGATGTTTTTACCATGGGTGCAAGAGTTGTTGCAGGTATGAATTCTTTAAAATTTGGTAATATCCATAATGAAAAAATAGGCAAACATCAAAAATATTTAGTTAAAGGTGTAGTAAGTGGAATTTCACACTATGGTAATTGCATGGGTGTGCCTACCATAGGTGGAGAATGTGCTTTTGATGAGTGTTTTAACGGAAATATCTTAGTTAATGCTTTTGCACTTGGAACTTGCAAAATCGAAGATATTTTTTATGCAAAAGCTGAAGGTATAGGTAATCCTGTAATTTATGTGGGTTCAAAAACTGGTCGTGACGGGCTTGGTGGAGCTGTAATGGCAAGCGATAGTTTTAATGAATCTAGCAAAAGCTTAAGACCAACCGTGCAAATTGGCGATCCATTTGCTGAAAAATTATTAATGGAAGCTTGTTTAGAACTTTTCAAAACTGATTATATAGTTGGAATTCAAGATATGGGCGCAGCAGGACTTACTTCAAGCTCTTTTGAAATGGCAGGACGCAGTGGTAGCGGTATGAAACTTTACCTTGATAAAACTCCTATGAGAGAAGAAGGTATGACTCCTTATGAGTTAATGTTAAGTGAATCTCAAGAAAGAATGCTAATTTGTGCTAAAAAAGGCTATGAAGAAAAAGTTATTGAAATTTTTAACAAATGGGGGCTTGATGCTGCCATTATAGGCGAAGTTACCGATACTGGTAAAATGGAACTATTTTGGCATGATGAATTAGTTGGTTTGATCCCGATTGAGCCACTAAGCGAAAAAGCACCTATGCTTGATAGACCTGTGGCTAAACCAAAATACTTAGATGAGATAAAAAACTATCAATTTAAGCTTAACATTCCTACTCAAGAAGCATTTGAAAAACTCCTTGCAGATGAAAATGTTAGCAATAAAGCTTATATTTATGAGCAATTTGACTCAAGCGTACAAACCAATACTTTAAAAAGTGATGGGGCTTTAGGTGCAAATAGTATTAGAATTAAAGAAAATAACTGCTTACTTTCTATGGTCATTGAGTGCAACTCAAGATTAAACTATGTAAATCCAAAAATCGGCGCAGCAGCAGCTGTTGCAAGTGCAGGAAGAAAAATAGCATGCTCAGGAGCCAGACCTTTAGCAATTAGTGATTGTTTAAACTATGGCAACCCACAAAATCCTGAGGTAATGTGGCAATTTGCACAAGGTTGCGAAGGTATTAAATTAGCTTGTAAAGAACTCAATACCCCTGTAGTAAGCGGCAATGTTTCTTTATACAATGAAACCGATGGTGTAAGTATTTTTCCAAGCCCAACTATAGCTTGCGTTGGGGTAAATGAAAAAGCAGAAAATGTTTTAAAATCATATTTTAGTAAAGACACTAGGGCTATTTATCTACTTGGAGAAAGCAAAGGTAGTTTTGGTGGATCTTTGATTGCTAAAGTACTAGATCAAAAAGTAGCAGGAGAACTTAAAGATATTGATTTTAAAGCAGAATTAAAACTATGGGATTTCTTGCTAAAAGCAAACGAAGCAAAATTACTTGATTGTGCTAATAGCATAGGCATAGGTGGTCTTGCTATTACTTTAGCTAAAATGAGTGCAAAAGCAAATTTAGGTATTGAAGTAAAAACTGATTTTGAAGATAAGAGTTTTATTTTCGAAGAAAGTCCGACAAGAGTTATAGTTGGCGTTAAAGATGAAGAAAAATTTATTAAATTTGTAAATGAAATGGGAATTAAATTTACAAAACTTGGAAATTTAAATGAAAAAGATTTCATTTTAGATGATATTAAGATATCTTTAGCAAAACTACAAACAATTTATTTTGATAAATTTAATGAGTATTTAGGATAAAAATGCTTTTTGTTTTACTTGTATTGGCAATTTTGGCATTTTATTGGTATTATAAAACATGGGGTAAAGATGATCTTTTAGGCTCCTTTAAAAAAGGGGCTAAAAGTTTCTCTCAAGGTTTTAAGCAAGGCTATCACGAAGAAAGAATTGATGGCTTTAAAAGAAGATTAAACTACTATGTAATAGCACTTTTAGCAAAAATAGCAAAAAGTGATGGCAGGGTTAGCGAAAATGAAGCTAATATGATCTCACAAATTCTTGATTATAACGCTAAAGATTCAAGAGAAAGAGAATTTTTAAAACAAAGTTTTAATGAACACAAAAACACCTTAAATGACACCTATGAAGTAGCCAAAGAACTCATCAAGGAAGTACCTTTACCTCAACAAGAAAGAATTAATATATTAAATGTTTTGGTTGCAATGGCCTTGATTGATGGAGAACTTAACAGCACTAAAAAAGATGTATTAAAAGCCATTGTCAAAGCCTTTAATCTTGATCTAAATATACTTGAAAGACTTCTAAATTCTATGCAAACTCAAAAAGTAGGCATGAATTTGCAAAAAGCATGTGAGATTTTAGGTGTAAGCGAAAATGTAAATTTACAAGAGCTTAAAAAACGCTATAGAGAACTTGCTAAAAAATATCATCCTGATATTTTAAACGCGAACAACAGCGATGAAGCAAAAATAAAAGAAGGTGTAAAAAAATTTCAAGAAGTTAATGAATCTTATGAATTTTTAAAACAATACATAGAAAGGAAAAATCAATGAAAGCACTAATTAGTGTCAGTGATAAAGAAGGAGTAGTAGAATTTGCTAGTGAGCTTGCAAAATTAGGTTTTGAGCTTTTATCTACTGGAGGCACTTATAAGCTTTTAAAAGAAAACAACCTACAAGTACAAGAAGTTAGTGATTTTACTCAAAGTCCTGAAATGTTTGAAGGACGCGTAAAAACCTTGCACCCAAAAATTCATGGCGGAATTTTATACAAAAGAGAAGATAAAAATCACCAAAAGCAAGCTAAAGAACATAATATAGAAAGCATAGACTTACTTTGTGTGAATTTATATCCTTTCAAAAAAACTACAATTTTAACCCAAGATTTTGATGAGATTGTAGAAAATATCGATATCGGCGGTCCTGCTATGATACGCAGTGGTGCAAAAAACTTTAAAAATGTCATTGTGGTTTGCGATATTTTAGACTATGGTAAAATCATACAAGCTTTAAAAGATAATACTTTAGATCTTGATTTTAGAAGAACATTGATGATCAAAGCTTATGAGCATACAGCAAATTATGATGCTTATATAGCAAACTATATGAACGAGCGTTTTAATGGTGGTTTTGGGGCAAGTAAATTTATTGTAGGTCAAAAAGTATTTGATACAAGATATGGAGAAAACCCTCATCAAAAAGGTGCCTTATATGAATTTGATGACTTTTTCACGCACAATTTTACAACCTTAAAAGGTGAAGCAAGTTTTAATAATCTAACCGATATTAACGCAGCTTTAAATTTAGCAAGTGCTTTTGATAAAGCTCCAGCAGTAGCCATTGTAAAACATGCAAATGCTTGTGGATTTGCCATAAAAGAAAACTTACTCCAAAGCTATATCCATGCGCTTAAATGCGATACCTTAAGTGCTTATGGAGGAGTTGTAGCTATTAATGGAACTTTAGATAAAGAATTAGCGCAAAAAATCAATGAAATTTATATAGAAGTAATCATTGCAGCAAATGTAGATGATGATGCTTTGGAAGTATTTAAAGATAAAAAACGTATTAAAATCTTTACACAAAAAGCGCCATTTTTAACTAGAGCCTATGATAAATATGATTTTAAACATATAGATGGTGGTTTTGTATATCAAGATAGCGATGAAGTTAAAGAAGATGAATTAAAAAATGCGGTATTAAAAAGCGAAAGAAAAGCTAATGAACAAGAATTAAAAGATCTTGAAATAGCTATGAAAATTGCTGCATTTACCAAATCAAATAACGTAGTTTATGTAAAAAATGGCGCTATGGTGGCTATTGGCATGGGTATGACAAGTCGTATTGATGCAGCTAAAGCAGCTATTAATAAAGCTAAGGAAATGGGACTTGATTTAAATGGTTGTGTTTTAGCAAGCGAGGCTTTCTTTCCATTTAGAGATAGCATAGATGAGGCTAGCAAAATAGGTGTAAAAGCTATTATTGAACCAGGTGGAAGCATAAGAGATGAGGATATCATCCAAGCTGCTAATGAATATGGTATTGCACTATATTTTAGTGGCGTAAGACACTTTTTACATTAACACAAGGAGCTTAAATGTTTAAAAGCATAGGTGCAAAGATATCTTTAGCAATGATTTCTACATTGCTAATTAGTTTTATTATTATGCAAATTATTTTACAAAAAGACTCTCAGCAAACGACCAATAGAATCAGCCGTGCAAATTTAGATACCTTAAGCACTTCTGTTTTTCAAACACTAAGAATGGCGATGAATTTGGGTGATCCTGCCATTATAGAACAAGCTATAAAAGAAGCAGGTGAGATAGAAGGTATAAAAGATATTAAAATTTATCCTTCAAAAAGCACCGTTGAGCTTTTTGAAATGCAAAAATACACAAAAAGCAATGAAAGTATTATCAATGAGCAATTTAACAAGCCAGAAATTAAAGCAGTTGAGATTAATAATGATCAAGGACATTATCTAAGGCTTATACGTCCATTAATTGCCAATGAGAGTTGTCTTGCTTGCCATGCAAATGCTAAAGAAGGTGATGTTTTAGGGGTTATGGATATGTATAATGACTTAAAACATGTAGATGATGATTTAGCAAGCTCAGCTAGAACTTATATTGTTATTTTTAGCATAGCTTTACTTTTTACTGTTTTTGCTGTGCTTTATATTTTAAAAATAGTTGTGGGTAATCCTGTTTTAGATCTTTTAAAACATGCTAAAGAGCTAGCTAGTGGCGATGGAGATTTACGCGCAAGAATTAACATAAAAAGCACTGATGAGATAGGTAAAGCTTGTACTTATATTAATCAATTTATTGAAAAAATTCAAAATGCAGTAATTTCTACTAATGAAAATTCTCAAATGGTAGATAAACAATCTAAACTTTTAAATGCTAATGCACTTGATCTAGCAAATAGAACTAAAGAAGGTCATACAAAAACCGATGAATCTTATCATTTAAGTGAGCAAATTCATACAGAGTTACAAGATCTTGCTGAACTTTCAAATAATGCAAACAAGGCAAATACAAAATCTTTTGAAGTTTTAAATACTATGCTTGATTCACTAAATCAGGTAGTAGATAAAGTAAGAGTTGTTGCAGAAAATGAAGATGTGTTATCTCAAAAAGTTGAAGTTATGGAAAAACAAGCAGAAGAGATTAAAAAAGCTTCTGATATGATGGGAGAAATTGCCGATAAAACTAATCTTTTATCATTAAATGCAGGTATTGAAGCAGCACGTGCTGGAGAATTTGGTCGCGGCTTTTCAGTTATTGCTGAAGATGTAAGAAATCTTGCTCAAAACTCAGAGGAATTTTTAAAAAATATTGCTATTGTCACCAAGCAATTAGTAGATAGTATTAATGAAGTTTCCAAAGAGTTAAAACACAATGCTAAAGAAATTAATTCTTTAAATCAAGATGCAAAAGATCTTGTAGAAGGAACTAATGAAGTAAAAGTTTGCAATGAAAATGCAAGAGATTTAGCAAATGCTTGTATGCAAAAAATCTCAAGCACACAAGAAACTTTACAATCTTTGCTTGATAAAATGCAAGAAACAGTAAAATTAAGTGATAAAAACGAAGAAATTTCAAAAATTTTACTTGATGTTGCTCATGAGTTAAATGTAGTTTGTCAAAATTTAGAAGATGAATTAAAACATTTTCATGTATAAGGAGAATCAAAATGAAAAAAATAATTACATTAAGTATAGCAAGCTTAGCTATTTTTAGTGGGTGTTCTGTGGCAAATTTAAGTGTTGATGATTTACAAAATAAAGAATTTACTATAAGTTCTTATGAAGCTAATGGAAAAAGTTATGAACTTCCTCAAAATTCTAAAGCAAGCATTAGTTTTGATAATAAAGACAAAAGAGTTTTTGGTGTTTCAGGATGTAATAGATTTTTTGGAAACTATAAAGATCAAGGAAATAGCATTAAAATAGAAGATAATCTTGCTTCAACAAAAATGCTTTGCGATCAAGAATCTATGAAATTTGAAGATAATTTCTTAAGAAATTTCAACGGAGATTTTCAAATCATTAGTGATGATGATGGAATTGTTTTAAATAATAAAAAAATGAAAGTATATTTAAAATAAGCCTAAAGAAAGGCTTATTTTAAATGCTCTAATATATCTTTACAAACCTTTCTAGGTTCTTTTGCTTTATAAATAGGTCTTCCAACTACGATAAAATCTGACAAATTATCCTTAGCACACTCTATATCAGCTACTCTTTTTTGATCGTCTGAATTTTCTTTAAATGGACGAATTCCAGGGGTTAATGTGATAAAATTTGAATTAGTGTTTTCTTTTATTAATAAACTTTCATATACCGAACAAACCATACCATCAAGACCACTTTCATAGCTAATTTTAGAAAAATCCTTAACAGCTTGCTTGATATCTTGTTTATATACACTAAAAAATTCTTGCTCATCAAAACTAGTTAAAGCAGATACGGCAAGCACCAAAGGTCTTTTGCTTAAAGCATTTAAACGCTCCATAATCATACACATAGCACTTTTACCTGCACTTGCATGAATATTAAACATATCTACATCAAGCTTAGCAAGCTCTTCACAAGCATCTGCCATAGTATTTGGTATATCATAAAGTTTTAAATCTAAAAAGATTTTAAAATTATCGACTTTTTTAATCGCCTCTAAAAGCTTTACCCCATCTCTTAAATACGATCTAAGCCCTATTTTAACCCAAAGGTCTAAGCCTTTTAATTCTTTGGCTAAATTTATACACTCATCATAGCTTGCCACATCAAAAGCCACACAAAGTTTCATTGCGCTTCCTTGTTGATTTTATCTAGTACTCCATTGATAAATTTAGGAGCATTATCCCCTGCCATTTCTTTTGCAAGCTCTATAGCTTCATTAATAATAATCGCTTTTTGCGTAGAAGTAAATAAAATCTCATAAGCACCCAAACGCAAAATAGCTTTTTCTATACTAGCCACTCCATCTAACTTATGCTCTTTCAAACACTCATTAATTTTCTCATCAAGCAAAGTAAGTTGCTCATTAATGCCATTATATAAATCTAGAGTGAATTTTCTTTGATCATTGCGAATTTTTTTCTCATCTAAAAATTCATTAATAAAATCTTTATTTTCTTGATTTAACTGTGCTGCATAAAGCAAAGAAACTATACTTTGTCTTACTTGGTGTCTAGTAGCCATTTTAAGCCTTAATTTTTTGGATTAAATTAAGCATTTCAACTACAGTAAGCATAGCTTCAAAACCTTTATTACCTGCTTTACTGCCTGCTCTTTCTATGGCTTGCTCTAAAGTATCAGTTGTTAAAACTCCAAAGCTTACAGGCATATTAGCTCCAAGCCCTACACTTGCTATACCTTTAGTAGTTTCAGCTGCTACATAATCAAAATGTGGCGTACTTCCACGAATTACCGCTCCAACACAACAAATTCCATCAAATTTTTTACTCTCACAAGCTTGTTTTAATGCAAAAGGAATTTCAAAAGCACCTGGAACTAAAATAAGACTTAAGTTTTCTTCCTTGCCCCCATGTCTTAAAAAAGCATCTTTAGCACCTTCAACTAAACGATCTGTGATAATGTGATTAAATCTTGCATTGATAATTGCAATTTTCTCATCACCTTTTAAACTTAAATTTCCTTCTATTATATTCATATTTTTCCTTTTTAAATGATTTCTTGAATTTTTAAAAGCGTATTTACGCAGTTTTTAAGTCTTGAAAGATCAAGCATATTTGGTCCATCACATAAAGCCTTACAAGGATCAATGTGCGTTTCAAAGAAAAATCCATCCACACCCACACTAGCAGCAGCTCTTGCTAAAGGTTCTACAAATTCACTTTTGCCTCCACTACTTCCACCATTTGCTCCTGGCATTTGCACACTATGAGTAGCATCAAAAACAACCGGAGCATATTTTCTCATGATAACCAAACTTCTCATATCTACAACCAAATTTCCATAGCCAAAACTAGAACCTCTCTCAGCTACAAAAACACCATTTTCTTTGGCTATTTCAAAACCTTCTTCGTTAATGTCTCTAGTTTGTAAAATTTTAGCTACGCTGTATTTAATATCTTCAGGATTTAAAAATTGCCCTTTTTTTACATTTACCTTAGCCTTTGTTTTAGCAGCAGCTACTAATAAATCAGTTTGCCTACATAAAAAGGCAGGAATTTGTAAAACATCTACAACTTCAGCCGCAATACTTGCTTGAGAACTCTCATGAATATCAGTAAGAATTTGCATACCAAATTTATCTTTCACTTTTTGCAAAATTTCCAAACCTTTTTCAAGACCTGGTCCTCTAAAACTATTAATACTAGTTCTATTTGCTTTATCAAAGCTTGATTTAAAATAAAAATCAATTCTATCATCTTTTAAAAAGCATTCAAGCTCTTGTGCAACCTTAAAAACAAGTTCTTCATTTTCTATCACACAAGGCCCTGCTATTAGTATCATTTTTTTCATCATTTTTCCTTGTTTTTTATTATTTTACTTTATTTTTATTATTTTACTTTATTTTTATTATTTTCTTCAAGAGGGAAAACAAAATTTAAAATAATAGCTGTAATCCCACCTGCTGCAATCCCTGAAGAAAATAAAGTTTTAAACCACATTGGCATAAATTCTAAAATATCAGGATTATTAGAAACTCCAAGCCCTATACCCAAACTCATAGCTATGATAATAATAGAACGACGGTTTAAATTTTCTTTAGAAATAATCCTAACTCCTGTTGCAGCTATAGTGCCAAACATTACTAAAGTTGCTCCACCTAAAATAGGCTCTGGAATTTGTAAAGTAATATCAGCCACAATAGGAAATAAACCTAAAATCATCAACATAAAAGCTACAATAAATCCAACATAGCGACTTGCAACACCTGTTAAAGCTATGACACCATTGTTTTGCCCAAAACATGAGTTTGGAAAAGTATTAAAAAAGGCTGAAACAAAAGAATTAAAACCATTTGCTAAAACCCCGCCTTTTAATCTTTTTGCATAAAGTTCACCTTTAACCGGCTGATTTGAAACTTCACTAGTAGCACTAATATCACCAATTGTTTCTAAGGAAGTTACCATAAAAACCAAAATCAAAGGTAAAATGAGATTATAATCAACACTCAAGCCATAATGTAAAGGATCAGGTAAAAACACTAAAGGCAAATTTTCATTAAAATTAAAGCTAAAATTTTCAAAAGTCATGGCCACTAAAAGCCCTATTATCATAGCTATAAATAAAGAAGAAATTCTTATATAGGCATTATTAAAACGATTTAAAACAATAATACTTAAAATTACAACTCCGGCTAATAATAAATTTTGCAAAGAACCAAATTCACCACTTGCTTTAGCCGCAAATCCACCTCCTGCACTCACAAGGCCAACATTAATCAAACTAAGACCTATAATCATCACCACTATACCAGAAACCAAAGGCGAAATCACTCTTCTTACAAAAGGTAAAATTTGAGAAATAATCATTTCGGTAGTAGAACAAAGCATTAAAGTACCAAAAATAGCTCCAAGCATTGCTTCTTGCGATAAACCATTATTTTTTAAAACAAGCCCACCTAAAATAATAGGCGCAACAAAGTTAAAACTAGTTCCTTGAATAGATAAAAGCCCACTCCCTATAGGACCCCAAGTTTTAATCTGCAAAAGCGAAGCAACACCTGAAGCAAAAAGCGACATACAAATAATTCTAGCTGTATTAGTATCATCTATTCCAAGACCTTTGCAAATTAATAAAGCAGGTGTAATCACAGCCACAAACATAGCCATCAAATGCACTAATGCAGCAAAAAATGCTTTAGCAAAAGGTGGTTTATCTTCTAAACCATAAATTAAATCTGTTTTATTTTCCATTTTTCTTTCCTTTTGTTTGCTTACTAACCAAAATAATTCCTCCTAAAATAATGCTAAAAATTCCTATAAAAACCATAAAACTAGGAAATTCATCTCCTAATAATATACCTAAAAACAAAGTAAAAACTACATCTATATAACTAACTCCTGCAACAACCCCTGCCTTTTTTGCTACTCCATAAGCTTTAGTAACATGAATTTGATACATTGCTCCAAAAATTCCCATCAAAACAATAAAAATCCAAGCTTTAAAACTAGGCATAACAAAAGGAGCAATTAAAAAATCAAGCTCTTTTATTTCATAAAAAGAACCTATAACCATAGACATTAAAGGCATCAAAGTACCAATTAAAACAAAAGATAAAGCTATAAAAGGCGCTGGGTATGATTTTCTAAGTTCTCTTACACTAGTTAGCGCTAAAGCTGCACAAAAACCACTTAAAATTCCTAAAATACTATTTTTTAAATCAAAACCTGAATGCGTAGTGCTATCTGCAAAAGGCTGACAAATTAACAACACCCCTATAAAAGCAATCAAAATCCCAAAACAAGCTTTTAATCCTAAACTTTCTTTAAAAAACAAAAAAGCGATCAAAGCTATAAAAATAGGTGCTGTTTTTTGAAAAGCAAAAGCGCCACCTAATGAAATATTAGAAACATTATAAAAGAAAAGATATAAAGCGATTGTCCCTATAACACCTCTAAAAATCAGCAAACCTAAATGCCCACCACTTTTATGAAAATTTAATTTTGAAAGCGCATAAAGCATAAAAGCTGTGCCTATGATATTTCTAAAAAACATAATTTCGATCGATGATAATTCTTCACTAAGAATTTTTGCACAAGCACCTACAAGTGCAAATTCTATAGAAGCAATAATCATAAAATATATACCTAAATTCTTTTTAACTATTCTTAACATATAAATTCCATATAAAAATTCCCGTTATTTTAGTCTTTTTTGCTTAATTTTAAGGCAATTTTTATATAATCACAAATAAAAATTTAAAAAATGAGTATTAATGCAAAGTATTATTTTAATAGGAAAACCAAATGTTGGCAAATCAAGTCTTTTTAATAGACTTGCAAAAAAGCGCATTGCAATAACTAGCGACATAAGCGGAACTACAAGAGATACTAACAAAATAGAGGTAGAAATTGATGGCAAAAAAGCCCTATTAATAGATAGTGGTGGGCTTGATGAGAGCAATGAGCTTTTTAAAAATGTCAAAGCAAATTCGCTTAAAGCTGCTAAAAATAGTGATATTATCTTTTATATGGTTGATGGTAAATTTTTACCTGATGATGAAGATAAAGCATTTTTTTATGAAATGAAAAAACTCAACAAACCCATAGCTTTAGTAATCAATAAAGTCGATAACAAAAAAGATGAGGAAAGATCTTGGGAATTTTCTAATTTTGGAGTAAAAGAAGTTTTTAACATCTCGGTTACACATAATATAGGCATTGATGAGCTTTGCATGTGGGCTGGTAAGTTTTTAAATGAAAGTTATTTAAATGCAGATGAAGAAGAAGACTTTGAAAGTTATTTAGAAAATTTTGATGAAAATAGTGGAGATTTTAAACTAAAAACCATCAATGAAAACCATATTAAAGTAGGAATTATCGGCAGGGTTAATGTAGGAAAATCAAGTCTTTTAAATGCTTTAGTAAAAGAAGAACGTAGCGTGGTAAGCGATATAGCAGGCACTACGATTGATCCTGTTAATGAAAGCATTATGCATAAAGATAAAATCATTGAGTTTGTAGATACTGCAGGGATTAGAAAACGTGGGAAAATACAAGGCTTGGAACGTTATGCGCTAAATAGAACCGAATATGCCCTAGCTAATGCTCAAATTGCACTTTTAGTACTTGATGCAGCTGAGGGTTTTAATGAACTTGATGAGCGTATTGCAGGACTTGCTGCTAAACATTGTTTAGGTGTGATTATCGTGCTTAATAAATGGGATAAAAGCGAACTTGATTTTGATAAAACTTTAAAAGAATTAAAACTAGATCGTTTTAAATTTCTAGCTTATGCACCCGTTGTAAGCGTATCAGCTTTAAGCGGAAAAAGAGTACATGTACTTTTAGATAAAATCTTAGAAGTTTTTGCCAATTTCACGCAAAAAATTCCAACTGCAAAATTAAATGCTTTAGTGGAAGAAGCCACAAGAGCTCATCCACTACCACATGATTATGGTAAATTAGTAAAAATTTATTATGCAGTTCAATATGACTTAGCACCTCCAAAAATAGCTCTAATTATGAATAGACCAAAAGCTTTACATTTTAGCTATAAGCGCTATTTGCAAAATCAAATTAGAAAACAATTTAATTTTGAAGGTGTTCCTTTGATTTTAGCTTCAAGAAAAAAAGGTAGCAAAGATGAGCAAGAAGGATAATCTCCTTTTTGTAGGCTTTATGGGCTGTGGTAAAACAACCATAGCAAGAGCTTATGCTAAAAAATATGATAAAATCTTTTTAGATACAGATAGTTTAATCAAAGAAAAATATAATCTTGAAATTGGTGAAATTTTTAAAACATATGGAGAGAAAAAATTTCGTAAAGAAGAGCAAAAAATAGCTTTATTTTTACATTGTTTGCAAAATTGCTCCATTGCAAGTGGCGGTGGTTTTATAGAGCAAAAAAAATTAAAAAATATTGGTATTATTGTTTATTTAAAAGCAAGTTTTGATTATCTTTTACAAAGACTAAGCAAAGAAGAATTAACCACTAGACCTTTATTTGCAAATACAAATAATGCCAAAATTCTTTTTGATCAAAGAGCAAAAAAATACGAAAAAAAGGCAAATATTATTATAGATATTGAAAATAAAAGCGTTAATGAGATTATTAAAGAAATTAAAAAAGAGGTAAAATGAGAGTTATTACGGGACTACAGCCAAGTGGGGATTTACATATAGGAAATTATTTTGGCTCTATAAGACAAATGCTAAATATGCAAGAAGAAAATCAAATGTATATGTTTATAGCAAATTATCATGCTATGACTTCAAGTTTTGATGGAGAAAAACTCAGACAAAATTCACTCAAAGCTGCGGCAGCTTTTTTAAGCTTAGGGATTGATCCACAAAAAAGTGTGTTTTGGTTGCAAAGCGATGTAAAAGAAGTAATAGAGCTTTATTGGATTCTTTCTCAATTTACCCCAATGGGACTTTTAGAAAGAGCACATAGCTATAAAGATAAAATTGCCAAAGGTTTAAATGCCAACCATGGACTTTTTTCTTACCCTGTTTTAATGGCTGCAGATATTTTACTTTTTAATGCTCAAGTAATTCCTGTGGGTAAAGATCAAATTCAACACGTTGAAATAGCAAGAGATATAGCCTTAAAAGTAAATAATGAATGGGGTGAAATTTTTACCCTACCTCAAGCTAAAGTTAATGATGAAGTTGCTGTAGTACCTGGTACTGATGGAGCTAAAATGAGTAAGTCCTATCAAAATACAATTGATATTTTCAATACACCAAAAGCTATTAAAAAACAAATTTCTTCCATTGTCACAGATAGTACAGCTTTAGAAGATCCAAAAGATTGGCAAAATTGTAATATATTTAAAATCGCAAAATTGTTTTTAAACAAAACAGAACAAGAAGCTTTAAAAAGCCGTTATGAAAAAGGTGGCGAAGGCTATGGGCATTTTAAAATGTATTTAAATGAAATCGTTAGTGAGTATTTTGCCTCGGCTAAGGAAGAATATGAAAAATTATTAGCTAATCCTTCTAAAATCGAAGAGATTTTAGAATTTGGAGCAAACAAAGCAAAAAAACAAGCCCAAGAAACAATGGAAAAAATTTATGCTAAAATAGGACTATAAAAGGAGTTAGAATGTTAGATTTAAAACTTTTGCAAAATAATTTTGATGAAATTGCACAAAAACTAAAAGCTAAAAAAGTGGATGAAAATTTACTTAAAGAACTGAGTGATTTATTTATAAATTTAAAAAAAGAAAAAGCGCTTTTAGAAGAATTTCAAGCTTTTCAAAACAAATTTAGCAAAGAACTTGCAACAGCGCAAGATAAAGAAAGTTTAAAAGCGCAACTAAGTCAAAATAAAGAAAAAATTAATACTCAATCAAAAATCGTTAATGAATTAGAAGAAAAACTAGAACAAATTGCTCTAGCAATACCAAATATCCCTGATGAATGCGTGCCTTTTGGAGAGAATGAAGATGAGAATATAGAATTAAAAAAAGTTTTAACTCCACCTAGTTTTGATTTTGAAATCAAAGAACATCATGATTTAGGAGAAAAATTAAATTGGCTTGATTTTACAAGAGGAGTTAAAATCTCACAAAGTCGCTTTTGTGTGCTTAAGAACGAAGGGGCTTTACTAAGTAGAGCTTTGGTAAATTATATGATAGATTTTAATAGAAGCAGAGGTTTTGAGTTAGTTAATGTGCCATTTTTAGTAAATAGTGCGACCATGTATGGCACCGGACAACTTCCCAAATTTAAAGATGATATGTATAAGGTAGAAAATGACGACTTATACCTCATCTCAACTTCTGAAATTCCTGTAACTAATCTTTATTCTAATGAAATTTTAACTCAAGAAGAATTACCTTTAAAAATGACTTGCTATAGTGCTTGTTTTAGACAAGAAGCAGGAAGTGCAGGTAGAGACACAAGAGGTATTATAAGACAACATCAATTTGAAAAAGTAGAGCTTGTTAGCATATGCAAGCCTGATCAAAGCGAGCTAATGTTTGAAGAAATGCTAAATTGTGCTAGTGATTTACTAAGTTCTTTAGGTCTAGCACATAGACATTTGATGCTTTGTACTGGAGATTTAGGTTTTTCAGCTGCAAAAACAGTGGATTTAGAAGTTTGGCTTCCATCACAAAATAAATACCGTGAAATTAGCTCTGTATCTAATTGTAAAGATTTTCAAGCAAGACGTGCAAAAATTCGCTTTAAAAATGATAAAGGCAAAAACGAATTAGTGCATACACTTAATGGCTCTTCATTAGCTGTTGGTAGAACCTTAGTAGCTATTATGGAAAATTATCAAGAAAAAGATGGAAATATAAGAATTCCTGATGTATTAAGAAAATACTTTTAAGAGAAAACATGGCCGAAGAAGTAACACTTAAAGAACAAGATAATCAAGAAAAAGCTTTCTCTGAGATAGATGAAAATCCAGGAGTAGAAGAACAAGCTATCCCTCCTGGTATGATACCTCCTGAACTAGAGGAGGAAGAAAGTACCTTTCAAAGAGTAGAAGAAGAACCTCAAACACCACAACCTGAAGAGAAAAAAAAGCTTTTTGATAAAAAATTTATTATTTTAATTTCTGCGCTTGGAGGTCTTGCTCTAATACTGCTTGTAGTTTTAATTTTACTCATAGTCTTCAAAGAAGATAAAAAATCCGCTTTAAGTACTCAAATCTTAGATGATAATACTAGTGCAAGCATCACAAGAGTAAAACAATCAGCATTAGATCTTGTAGTGCAAAAAGCAAATTTATTATACGAAAAAGGTGATGTAGAAAGCGCTTTAGAACTTTATAATAATATTAATATTTTCAATCAATCCTTATCTAGCTATAATCTTGGCGTAGCTCAAATGAAACAAAAAGACTATGCTAGTGCCATTGAAAATTTTAAACAATCTTTAGAATTAGAAGAACATAAAGTAGCTGCGGCCATCAATATAGCTGTATGCTATTTTAATCTTGGTAATAAAGAAAAATTTAATTACTATCTTGACTTAGCAAAAGTACATTTACCACAAGATTCTAAATCATCTTTGTATGATTATTACCTAGGCTTAATTAATTATTATCAAGGATTTTATCCTGAAGCTTTACAGATGTTTATGCGTTCAAATAATATTAATGGATACCAAAGCGAATCTTACTACCTTGGAGCAAAAATTTATGCATTATTAAAATCAGAAAAAAATGCTATTGAATTTTTACAAAAACAAGAAGATTACGAAGTAAGTTTACCCTTGGGCTTATTATATGCAAAATCAGGTGAATATCAAAAAGCTAAAGAATATCTTGAAAAAGCTTCAAAAATAGAAAATCACGAGGCAAGAAGTAAAGTTGCCCTAGCTTTAGTAGAATTAAAAACAGGGCAATTTGAAAGCGGAGCTCAAATTTTAAAAGCTTTATATATAAAAGATAGAAATATAGGTTCAAAATATTATAATATCAAAACCAGATTAAAAAGAAATTTTTCAAATATCGACATAGCCCAACAGCATTTTGCCAAAAGATTGATTACCGGAAAACAACAAATTTATGATTTGCTGTTTTACTTCTCGCCTTATCGTGTTTTTGATATTAAGCAAAGTATGGAGCTTATCACAAAGGCTGATTTGGGTAATTTTATACAAGGTTATGAATACGAAAATGAATTGCTTGTTAAAAGTAAGGCTTTATCAGGGGTTAATATAGAATTATCTCATGCTATTAATTTAGCTTTTAATTTTCATTTAAGAGAAGCAAATCAAGAATTTAAAAACTTAAGTGAAATTTATCATGCTCACGATGTAATTCATTATAATCTTGCGCTAACTTATGCACAATTACAAGATTATAACAATGCCTATAAGCATTTTTCAACCGCATATCATTTAAATCCCAAAAATTATATCGCAGGGATTTTTGCTATATATTGTATGGATTTAGTAAAAAAAGATTATACCAAACTAGCTAATGAGCTTTTAGAAAATCTCCAAGCAGACAACACTATAGATCAAAATCATAATATATTTAAATACCTATTGCATTTAGCCAAAAATGATTTTACCGCCATGATCCCTTATTTAGATAATCTTTCAAACACAAACAATACACCTTTAGAGCTAATGTTTGCTATTATAGCCGCTAATGGCAATAATCTTGAAACTTTAAGAAATCAAAAAATTAAGGAATTAAAAGATCTATTAAATGAAGATATAATTAGCAATATTTTATATTTTAATTCTAAAAATACAAATCTTGATATTAAAGAGTATGCCAAACAAGCACAAATGTATTTTTTAACTACCAAACTTGATTATAATTCTTTATTTGGTGGAGCTGGAATAGTTAAAGATAGTTATGTAACACTTATGCAAATAACAGGCTTGCTTAATCATGTTAGAAACGACATTAAAAAAAGACTTGCCATGAGCAATAAAAACTCCATCGGGCTGATTTTTGCTCTAGCTTATGTTGATATTTTTGCAAAAGAATACCAAGAAGCATACACACTTTATAATATTTTAATAGATGATTATAAAATCAAAGATGCGCAAACTTTATTTTTAGCTGCAGTTGCAGCAATAGGCTCAAACAATCCAAATTCAGCTATAGCCTTACTTGAACTAGCAAGATTGGAAAACGAAGAAACCTTAGAAGCAAGGCTTGCTTTAGGACTTTTATACCATGAAGTGCAAAACCTAGAACCTGCTATGTTTCAATATGAAAAAGTAGGTAATAATTTTGAAAGCAAATTCTTTACTTTTGATATTAAAAATTAGTATTTTCATAAAACAAGAAAATACTAATTAATTCTTAAAAAATATATACAAAAATAAATTATAAATTAACTTGTTAATACACTATAATATATGGAAATAATTTTATGAAGTGGCTCCGGATGTAGGATTCGAACCTACGACCAATCGGTTAACAGCCGACTACTCTACCGCTGAGCTAATCCGGAACATCAATAAATAAGAAATGGTATTATATAAGAAAAAACAACTTTTGTCAAGAGTTTTTTACAAAAAATTATATTTTTTTATAAAAATTTACTCCTGCTAAATTTTTTACAACGACTTTTTGCTCTTTAATTAATTTTTCTAATACATCTTTGCTATATTGACTAAATTTATTTTCTATATCAAATTCACTTTGCGCTCTAAGCTGTAACATCTTCAAAAGCTCTTGAGTATTAAAATCAATCTTTTCGCCTTTATAATAATGCTTAGCAAGCACAACAGGCACACTAGTAATATACATACTTAATTCTTCTAATTTTTCCATAGATATACCTTTAACAGGATAAGCTGGAGGTCTATCAATAGTGCTAAAATCTACTCTTGATGGCTTTATTTTATCAAATACTTCATTTAAAGCTAACATTTCTTCTTTACTATCATTTAAGCCTTGTACAATCAATACTTCCATGATAAGCTCACCTAGAAATTTTTTCCTAAAAATTATCATTTTTTCAATCATTATTTCAAGCTTAATTTGTTTTAAAGCTCTATCTATCCTATAAAATGTTTTTTCTTTAGCACTATCAAGACTGAATTTAACCACATCAATATCCATTAAAGCATCAAATGCATGTGTATTTAACACACCACTACCATTACTTAAGATTAAGAGTTTTTTATCTTGTTTTATTTTATTTAACTCACAAACTAATTCTTTTAAATGAGGATATAAACTAGGTTCACCATTTGCAGTTAATGTCAGAAAATCGAATTTCGCATTACTAGATAAAGCTTGTTTTACCTGTTCTAAGATATCTTGAATTTTTGGATATACTAAAGATTTTTCCACGGGTTTTGCAGCTTGCAACTCACAATATACACAATCGAAATTACATTGCTTTTGATTTGGACTTAAATCAACCCCTAAAGAAAGCCCAAATCTTCTTGAGCTTATGGGGCCAAAGGTAATTTTATTCACTTTTTAGATTTCTCTTGAACTAGCTTGATAAAATATTTAGCATTTTCAACAGGAATGTCAGGCAAAATACCATGTCCTAGGTTAAAAATATGTGCACTATCTTGCATGATATTTAAAATTTTATCCACACCTTGTTCAATAGCTTTTTTATCATACAATCTACAAGGCTCCATATTACCCTGTAAAGTATATTTAGCGCTTAGTTTTTCTTTTGCTAATTCTAAAGGCGTACTCCAATCTACACCAAAAACATCAAAATTCCCACTTATATCATCTAAAAATCCACTAACACCTTTAGGAAATAAAATCACAGGAATATGTGGATATTTTTCTTTAATAAAATCAGCAATTTCAAGCATATATTTAAAAGAAAACTCAAAAAACATTTCTTTTTCTAAAGCACTTGCCCAACTATCAAATATCTGTATAGCATTAGCACCTGCTTTAATTTGCTCTTGGATATAACACTTTAAAGCCAAAGTAAGTTTAGATAAAATTTGATGTAAAAATTCAGGATTTTGATAAACTAATTTTTTACATTTTGCATAATTTTTACTACCACCACCCTCTATCATATAAGTAGCAATAGTCCAAGGACTTCCACAAAAACCAATCAAAGCTTTATCATGCGCAAGTTTTTCTCTAGTAAGTGCTAGTGCATCATAAACATAAGAAAGATTTTTAATACTTTTTTCAACATCTAATCTTTCCAAATCTTCCTTAGTTTTAATGGGATTTGAAAATACCGGCCCTTCACCTTTTTCAAATTTTAAGTCCATACCCATTTCTAAAGGCACCACTAAAATATCTGAGAAAATAATAGCTGCATCAACACCCAAAATATCCACAGGTTGCAAAGTAACTTCACTTGCTTTTTTATAGTCCTTGCAAAGTGATAAAAAGTCCCCAGCGCTTGCTCTAACTTCCATGTATTCAGGTAAATACCTTCCTGCTTGACGCATCATCCAAACTGGAGTATAAGGGGTTGATTTTTTAAAACACGCATCAATAAAAATCATTTTTATTCCTTATTAATGATCACTTTTATGCAAGAAATAAAGCCCCACACAAAGAGCCAAAATAGAACCTGCCAAATAAGTCATATCCAAAACTGTATTAAGTTGCATTTGTAAAATTCTTTGGAAAAAATTTACAACTAAAACCATGATGATTACTTTTGCAAGTTTATCTTTTAGTTGATCCAAACTATGCACTTCTAAAACTTTTGATTGCTTTGTTTGTTTGAAATCCTCTATTTCACTAATAAAAAGCTCATAAATTCCAAAAGAAAAAATAAATAAAACCAAAGCCATTAAATATAAATCCACAGCTCCTATGATCAAACCAACAATATCTTCATGCAAATCCACCGTAGAATTTGGCAACATAAAGTATTCAAATACATATTTTAAAACTTTAATCACATCATAACTTGCGATAAAAAATAAAACAAAAGCCCCTATTAAACCAAAAATTACAGGTAAAATAGTAACCAAACGACTTTTAACTAATAAATTCTCAAAAAATCTTTCTAGCATTTTTCTCCTTTTAAACTAACTCTAGCCATTTTTGTGCAATACGCACTGCATTTGTAGCAGCTCCTACACGAATTTGATCAGCCACACACCATAAGTGCAAAATGTTTTTATGATTAATATCACGTCTTATTCTTCCTACATAAGTTTCATTAGTATCGCTTGTAAAAAGCGGCATAGGATATTTTTTATTTTCTACATCATCAATCACAACAACACTTGGTGCTTTAGAAAGTATCTCTCTAACCTTAGCAACATCAACATCTTTTTCAAAATGCATAGTAATGGCTTCACTATGACTTCTAAGCACAGGGACTCTTACGCAAGTTGCTGAAATTTCAAGTTTTTTATGTAATATTTTTTGCGTTTCATTCACCATTTTTAATTCTTCTTTAGTGTAGCCATTGTCACTAAAAACATCAATTTGAGGAATCAAATTTAAAGCCAGAGTGTATGGAAAAGTTTTTGCTTCAAATTCATCTAGTTTAAAAGCAAAAAAACTTTGCATTCCTTGAACTAATTCCTCCATACCTTCTTTACCCGCACCACTTGCTGCTTGATAAGTGCTCACATCTACTCTTTTTAGGTTAAATACATCATCAAGTGGTTTTAAAACATGCACCATTTGTATAGTAGAGCAATTTGGATTAGCAATAATCCCTGTTTTTTCCCAATCTTTAATATCCTCACTATTACATTCAGGAACTACTAAAGGAACATTCTCATCCATTCTAAAATGGCTCGTATTATCAATTACCACAGCACCACATTCTACTGCGTATTTTGCATACTCAGCGCTTATATTTCCTCCAGCACTAAAAAAAGCAATATCTACAGGATTTTCTTTAAAAACACTTGGAGTTAATTCTTTTACTTTATAGCTTTTACCTCTAAATTCTACTTCACTACCTGCGCTTTTTGCACTTGCTAATGGTAAAATACTTTCAACTGGGAAATCAAGCTCGTCTAAGACATTTAAAAGTTCTTCACCAACTGCTCCTGTTGCACCTACAATAGCTATTTTTTTCATTGTCCGTCCTTTTTAAGTAATATTATATTTTTTCATTTTTTCGCTAAAAATTTTCTCACTCATCCCTATAAGCTTAGCTGCTTCTGTAATATCTTGTGAATTTTTTAAAGCTTCTAAAATCAATTCTTTTTCGAGATTTTTAATATCTTTACTTTTTCTACTTTCTAAAAATAAATCTTGAGTACTAATCTCATCATTTTCACTTAAAATACAAGCTCTTTGTATAATAGAAATCAATTCCCTAATATTACCTGGAAAATCATAAGCTAGTAAAGCATCTTGTGCTTCTTGACTTAAAGTTTTTTCATTAAAATCATATTCTTTACACGTATCAAGCAAGACCTTTTGCGCAATTTGTAAAATTTCTTCTTGACGCTCTCTTAGTGGTGGTATATTAATAGGAATAGTATTAAGTCTATAATATAAATCTTGTCTAAACTCATTATCTGCAATCTTTTTTTCTATATGAGCATTAGTTGCACTAATAATTCTTACATCAATCTTTATACTTTTAGTACTTCCTAATCTTGTAATTTCTTTTTCTTGCAAAGCTCTTAATAATTTTGCTTGAATTTCATAAGGCATTTCACCTATTTCATCTAAAAACAAAGTGCCTTCATTAGCAAGCTCAAACAACCCTATTTTAGTAGTATTAGCATCAGTAAATGCACCTTTTTCAAAACCAAAAAGCTCACTTTCTATTAAATTTGATGGAATTGCTGCCATATTAATAGCCACAAAAGGTTTTTGCGCTCTTTTTGAATTTTTATGTACAAAATTTGCAAAAACCTCTTTACCTACCCCACTTTCTCCAAAAAAAAGCACACTTGCATCTGTTTTAGCAGCTTTTGTAGCTAATCTTAAACAATCTTCCAAAGCCTTAGAAGTGCCATAAAAATCTTGATTTTCATCTTTTTTGACAGTCTTTTTATTTGTTTTTTTAGAAGTCTTTTCTTGAATTATTTTTGCGCGTTTTATCGCAGTTACTAAAGTATTAATATCAAATGGTTTTACTAGAAAGTCTTTTACCCCAAGCCTTACTGCCTCTATAGCACGATTTAGTGTTGCATTACCTGTAATAATAATAAAATCATATTTATTCTCACAAGCTTGCACAAATTCAATACCATCCATACCTGGCATATTAATATCTGTAATAATCAAATCAACATCATCATTTAGCTTCTTTAAAGCTTCAGTTGCTGATTTATAAGATTTTATAGTAAATTCTTCATACTCACTCAAAGCGATTTCGAGTGATTTTCTCATATTTATATCATCTTCAACTATAACTAAATTCATTATATACCTTAAGCTAAAATACCTTTTTTAGGACCACTTTTACCATGGCATTCTTTATATTTTTTACCACTACCACAAGGACAAGGTGAATTTCTAGGCACTTTAGTAATTTGTGCTTCACCATTTTCATCAACACCACTTTCTGTAGTACTAGCTAAAAACTGCTCGTTTTGTTCGTGGCTTTTTTCTTCAAAATTTTGCGCTTCTTTTTGAGTAAAAACTACATTAAATAGTAATTTTAAACTATCAAATTTAACACGCTCAACAAGCTCCATGAAAAGATTATAGCTTTCTTTTTTATATTCTACCAAAGGATCTTTTTGATTATAACTTCTTAAACCTATACCAGTTTTTAAAATATCCATTTGGTATAAATGTTCTCTCCATAGATTATCTAAAATTTGAAGATATAAAATTCTTTCAATTCTTCTAGCTTCCTTATCTTCAATAATACTCATTTTATCTTTGTAAGCTTTTTCTAAAATTTCACTTAATTTATTTTCTACTTCAATTACACCTAAATCTTTAAAATCAGCTTCGCTAAGCTCAAGATTACACTCATAACTTACTTTTTGTTTTAAACTTTCAAAATGCTTAACATCATCTTCAAGCTCTGCATTTAGATAAATTTGACTTACCAAATGATTGCTGTATTCAGCAATATTTTTTAAAATTTTATCTTGCAAATCAAATTCTTCATCTAGTAATTCATTTCTATAATTATAAATAGTCTTTCTTTGTTCATTTGCCACATCATCATATTCAAGCAAATGTTTTCTACTTTCAAAATGTAAACTTTCAACTTTTTTTTGAGCATTTTCTACAGCTCTTGTAACAATGCGACTTTCTATATGCTCACCCTCTTCTATACCTAATCTTTCCATGATATTTTTAATGCGATCACCACCAAAAATTCTCAAAAGATTATCCTCTAAACTTAAATAAAATCTACTTACGCCAGGATCACCTTGACGTCCTGCACGCCCACGAAGTTGATTATCTATTCTTCTGCTTTCATGGCGCTCAGTTCCTATGATATAAAGCCCTCCTAAAGCTCTTATTTCATCATCTATTTTTATATCAACCCCACGACCTGCCATATTGGTAGCTATAGTTACTGCGCCTTTTTTACCCGCATCTTGGATAATTAAAGCTTCTTGCTCGTGATTTTTAGCATTAAGCACATGATGAGGAATGCGTTCTTTTACAAGCATATTATGAAATACTTCACTTCTTTCAATACTTGCAGTCCCTACTAAAACCGGTTGACCTTTTGCATTTGCTTTTTTTATCTCTTCAATAACTGCTTTAAATTTTTCTTCTTGAGTTTTATAAATCAAATCATCTTTATCTATTCTTGCAACCGGTATATTTGTAGGTATAGACACTACGTCTAAATTATAAATTTGAGAAAATTCTGTTGCCTCAGTTTGTGCAGTACCTGTCATACCTGCTAATTTTTTATACATTCTAAAATAATTTTGGAAAGTAATATCTGCTAAAGTTTGGCTCTCTTCTTGAATTTTTACTCCTTCTTTAGCCTCTAATGCTTGGTGCAAGCCATCACTAAAGCGTCTTCCTTCGCTTAGCCTTCCCGTAAATTCATCAACAATTACAACTTCTTTATCTCTTAATACATAATGCACATCTTTTTCAAATAAATTATGCGCTTTTAAGGCCTGATCAAGTTGATGGGCTAATATTGCATTATCTAAGCTATATAAATTTTCTACTCCAAATAATTTTTCAGCCTTAGAAATTCCAGCCTCTGTAATCATGATAGTTCTATTTTTCTCATCGACAACAAAATCACCACTTGGTAATTCTTGAGGAGTAGCAGCTGCTTGGCCTTTTTGCATTTGTTTTGCTACTTCATTTGCTTTAATATAACCATCTAAAGTTCTATTTGTAGGCCCACTTATAATAAGTGGAGTTCTTGCTTCATCTATTAAAATACTATCTACTTCATCAAGTATAACAAAATTATGTTCTCTTTGCACTTTTTCAAATTTTGAAAATTTCATATTATCACGCAAATAGTCAAAGCCAAATTCATTATTTGTACCATAAGTTATATCACACTCATAAGCTTTTTTATGCGCCTCATCGCTATTTTGTTCTGAAAGTATTACCCCCACACTAAAACCTAAAAAATTATAAATGGCACTCATTTGCTCTGCATCTCTTTTGGCTAAATAATCATTTACAGTAACCACATGCACACCCTTGCCACTCATAGCATTTAATACAACAGGTAAAGTTGCAACCAAGGTTTTACCTTCCCCAGTTTTCATTTCAGCGATTTTTCCCTCATGCAAAACCATACCACCGATTAATTGTACATCAAAATGACGCATATTAAGCGTTCTTTTTCCTACTTCTCTAACTATTGCAAAAACATCATTTAATATTTGATCTAAAGTTTTTTCTTCTTTTTGAATTTGTGTTTTAAAATCTATAAAATTTTGTTTTAATTCATCATCGCTTAAATTTTGGTATTTTGACTCTAAAGCATTAATTTGTGCAACCCTCTTTAAATATTTTTTTACTTCTCGATCGTTTTTTGTGCCAAATATTGCTTTAAATACGCTAGAAAACATTTTTTTACCTTTAATTACAAAAATATATGCTAGATTATACCTTGATTTTAATTAGAACTATATAAAAGTTTTATTTGCATAAATTTTATATAATTTGTTAAATTTTAAAGGATAATTATGAAATATTTTATATTTTTAATGATATTTGCTTGTAATATTTTGCTTTTGATATAAATTTTAAAAATTTTAGCAGTGATTTTGAGCAAAAAGTGCAAAGTAACAATTCTTCGCTAAATTATAAAGGAAATTTTATCATTACTCAAAATAAAGCTTTTTGGAATTACACTAAACCAAATAAAAAACAGATTTATATCAATCATAAAGAAGTTGTTATCATAGAACCCGAATTAGAACAAGCCATTTATACTCAATTGCAAAATTTACCAAATCTTCAAGCAATTTTTAAAAATGCAAAATTAATATCTCATGAAAATTATGAAGCAAAATACGAAAATATCACATATAATATCAAACTAGAAAATAGTAGTCTTAATAGTATTTCTTATAAAGATGAATTAGGAAATTTAGTTAGTATTTATTTTTACAACCAAAAATTTGATCAAAATATTAACGAAAATATTTTTATACCAAAAATCCCAAGTCATTTTGATATAGTCCAATAATCAAAATGGTATCTCTTTAAACAAATCTTGTTCTTTGCTTGGTGCTAACATTTGCATTTGAGTATTTTCCATAGTTTTTAAAATCATATCCATAGCTTCTTTGCTTGCATTAACATCTTGATTAAAACTTACATTACTATCTTTAACACTGCTTGTTTGAGTAGCATTCATATCTTTTGATTGGGTATTATTTTGATCTGAAGTTTTAGTAACTTTAAGAATATTTTGAATTTCTTCTTGCTTAGCAGTTTCTTTTAAATCTTCGTCCTTTTTTTCTAAATCTTTTATAAAACGCTTCAGTTCTTCTATATCAAATTGAGCTACTGAATTAATTTTTAGAATGTAAATATTTTTTATTTGAGTTTTGTATTTTTTATTGCTAAATTTAAGCAAAGTTTCTTTGAAGTTGTTTTTACCCACTTCTGTGAATAAATCTTCATAAAAATAACTAGATACAATAGTATTTAAAGCATCAATAATTTTCTTTTGGTCTAAATTTTCTCCCTCAAAATCCAAAGTCATTTCAATCTTTTTTAAAGTATTATTTCCAACCTTTGAATACAAATCTGTTCTAAAATCTTCTATGCTTAAAGAATTAGCATAAATACTACAAAAAGAAAAAAATAAAATTACCACCCATCTCATAATCATTCTCCATCTTATTCTAAATTTACAAACTTTTCTTGTAAATAAAATTGTTTTACCTCTTTATCGAATTTTAAAATTTTTAAAAAATAATTCTCAAAAGGCATTTTATAATTATATACGATTTTTAAATTACTTGGATTAATGGCTCTTGATAAACATACATATAATTGTCCTTTTTCAAAAATTCCATCAATATCACATATTAATTTATCTATACTCATACCTTGAGATTTATGGATTGTTATAGCATAAGCTAGTTTTATAGGAAATTGAACAAATTTAGCTTTTATCTTAACTTCTAGTTTTTCATCTTTATCTAGCTCATACTCTTCTAAGGTATATTCATATGATTTTAATTTCAATCTTTCACCATTATTTTTTTCTATCAGAATATATTCTTGCTCTTTATCTTTTATAAAATCTAAAACAACACCTTGCTCCCCATTATAATAATTTTCTTCTTTATTATTCACACAAAAAATAATCTTAGCGCCTATTTTCAATTTTAACTCACTCAAAGAATTAAGTCCGTTAATCCACTGCTCGTAAGTTTTATCATCTAAAGTATAATCTAGTTTTTCAGCTTTTGCATTAAATACACTTTCTTTACCTTGTAAAAGATTTAATTTTTCAGTATTAATATGATTAGTTTTTTTATTTGTGGCACATAATAGAGTATATTCATCCATATACTCAAGTAAATTTTTTGAACTAATTAACATTTTTTTAAAGAAATTTAGCATTTCTTTATTTACTTCACCCATTCTAAGAAAAAACAAATATTCATAAAATTGCTTATCTAAAGTTCTTTTTGTAATGCTAAGTTTTAAATTAATAAATTTAAGATCATTCCAAGCTTGCGAAGAAAAAGCATATAAAGTATTTTGAAATAAAGTGCTTTGAATTTGATTTTCTCTATAATTAATCACAGGTGGAAGTTGAAAAAAATCTCCAACTAATAAAATTTTACCATTAAAATCACTTCTTGATAATCTATAATAAATCATTTCCATCAATGAAGCACTTACCATAGAGATTTCATCAATAACCAATAAATCACATTGTTTTAAAATTCTCTTTAATTTTTCTAGTTTATCTTTTTGCTTTCTATCTTCATAATACAACTCATCATAATTTTGACATCTTTTAAAAGCAAAAAAACTATGTAAAGTAACACCACCTATATTAAAAGCACTAAGTGCAGTAGAACCCAATACAACGACAATTTTTCCTTGAACTCTATAAGATTTTATAAGCTCCATAGTTAAAAAAGACTTACCAACACCTGCACCACCACTTAAAAATATGTTATTATCTCTTAAAAAATTTTCCAATCTACTCAATATCATCTTAACATTATATTATAATCTAGTAAAACCCTTATAAAAATCTCTTACAAACTAATTTATATTTTTTATCAATTAATACCTTATCTAATACAAACAACCAAAACCTATCATCCACAATTGATTCAAACACCAAATTAAAGTATTGCTACTAGTCTAGCTACTATCTCGCCAAAAAATCCACCACCAACTAAAAATATAAAAACCACTAAAAACCTAAAAAACAAATTTACTATAAGCAATTTAAAATTAAAAAATTAAAACAGTCTAGCCAATTAAATTACTAAAGATATAGAAATAAAAACATAAATACAACCACCCAAAAAACAAAAGATAAATCACTAAAGCTCATAATAACTAAACCACTAAATAAAAACCATAAAAAATAAAATAATAAACCCATCAAATAAACCATTAAAACAATTCAACAACTAACAACACAAATATAAGCCATAAGAAACAACCAAAACCCAAGCTATATGCCAAATAAAACATTCAATGAATAATTTCAAACCAAATTTAACCACTCAACTAAAAACATAACATAAAAAATATAATCTAAAACTCATAAAAAATATAAAAACAAAAACATCTAAAATAAAATACCTAAACAACATATAAAACTAAATTTTATTAGATTAATAAAAAATAACAATAAACACCCTATCTAATCAACACAAATTAATTAAAAATTTTCACAAACAAACAACCAAAAACTAGAAATTAAAATCACCTACAGCTAACAACCATAAAAAACCTAAAACTAAATCAAACAACTAAAAATAAGAATTAAAAACCATCTACAGTTAACAACCAAGCTGACTAAACAACCAAATAAAAACCATAAAAATTTAAAAATAGCGTCACAACCAAATAACCTAAAAATAAACCAATTCAATAACTAACAATAAAAACAAACATAAGATTATATATAAAGTAAGAATAATAAGAGAATTAACAAGTCCGCAATGAGCTACTTTCCCCCTGCCAGTAAGGCGTAGTATCATCACCCACGATGTGCTTAGCTTCTTGGTTCGGGATGGAGCAAGGCGTCTCCACATCTGTATAATCACGGACATTGTTATTTAAATATTCTATATTAATATAGCATAATAAAAACTAGATTGAAATCATTTTTATTTTAACTTTCATCTTATTCTTATATTTAGATGTTTCATTAAACTAAATCATTTTATTGTTTTAGAATACTTAAAAAACAATGTTAAGAGCAAGTTCTAATATAAACTTTACTTGTAAGATTTTATAAGCTAAATGTAGTTTTCATATAAAAACACTCAAAGCTTTATTAAAAACCTTAACAAGGAAGTGATGCTTAAATAAGATAAGCCAAACGCTCTATTAGTACTGGTCAGCTAAAGGACTTTCATCCATTACACACCCAGCCTATCAAACTAGTAGTCTTCTAGAGAGCTTAGAGAAGATTCATCTTAGAGTTGGCTTCACGCTTAGATGCTTTCAGCGTTTATCCGTTCCAAACTTAGCTACGCTGCGATGCTCTTGGCAGAACAACAGCTACACCAGTGGTTTGTTCAACCCGGTCCTCTCGTACTAGGGTCAAATCTCTTCAATCTTCTTACGCCCACGGCAGATAGGGACCGAACTGTCTCACGACGTTCTGAACCCAGCTCGCGTACCGCTTTAAATGGCGAACAGCCATACCCTTGGGACCTGCTCCAGCCCCAGGATGCGATGAGCCGACATCGAGGTGCCAAACCTCCCCGTCGATGTGAGCTCTTGGGGGAGATCAGCCTGTTATCCCCGGGGTACCTTTTATCCTTTGAGCGATGGCCCTTCCACACAGAACCACCGGATCACTAAGACCGACTTTCGTCTCTGCTTGACTTGTATGTCTTGCAGTTAAGCTGGCTTATACCTTTATACTCTACGAACGATTTCCAACCGTTCTGAGCCAACCTTTGTAAGCCTCCGTTATTATTTGGGAGGCGACCGCCCCAGTCAAACTACCCACCAGACATTGTCCCACTTGAGGATAACTCAAGCTGGTTAGCTACCCAAATAAGAAAGAGTGGTATCTCAACAATGGCTCATATACAACTGGCGTCATATACTCAAAGCCTCCCACCTATCCTGCACATTCTTATCCAAATAGCAGTGTCAAGCTGTAGTAAAGGTCCACGGGGTCTTTCCGTCTTGCCGCGGGTAGGAGGAATTTTCACCTCCACTACAATTTCACTGGATCCCTCTTTGAGACAGCTCCCATCTCGTTACGCCATTCATGCAGGTCGGTATTTAACCGACAAGGAATTTCGCTACCTTAGGACCGTTATAGTTACGGCCGCCGTTTACTCGGGCTTCGATCAAGAGCTTCGCTAATGCTAACCCCATCAATTAACCTTCGAGCACCGGGCAGGCGTCACACCCTATACATCCTCTTACGAGTTAGCAGAGTGCTGTGTTTTTGGTAAACAGTCGGGAGGGACTCTTTGTTGTAAGTTTCTTCGCTTTCGGAGTAAATCCTAATACGAAGCGAACCACACCTTATACCGAAGATACGGTGCTATTTTGCAGAGTTCCTTAAAGAGAGTTCTTCCACGCGCCTTAGAATACTCATCCCACCCACCTGTGTCGGTTTACGGTACGGGCAACATTAGCTAAACTTAGAAACTTTTCTTGGCTCGACGGCATCAGCAATTCTCCTCGCTGTCCGAAGACTTTGAAGAGCCTTTCAGTTCTCGGAGTATTGTTATACGGATTTGCCTATATAACCTCCTACGACCTTAGACTAGCACTTCCATCCGCTAGCTTGCTTAGCCCTAAGCGTCCTTCCATCGCACACTAATGTTGGTATTGGAATATTAACCAATTTGCCATCGTCTACCCCTTTCGGACTCGACTTAGGACCCGACTAACCCTACGATGACGAGCATCGCGTAGGAAACCTTGGGTTTACGGCGTTAATGATTCTCACATTAATTATCGCTACTCATGCCTGCATGCTCACTTCTATTCGCTCCAGCACTCCTTACCGGTATACCTTCGGCGCAAATAGAACGCTCTCCTACCACTTGATAAAATCAAGTCTACAGCTTCGGTACTTACTTTAGCCCCGTTATATTTTCCGCGCAAAATCACTAGACCAGTGAGCTATTACGCTTTCTTTAAAGGATGGCTGCTTCTAAGCCAACCTCCTGGTTGTTTAAGTAACTTCACATCGTTTTCCACTTAAGTAAGATTTAGGGACCTTAGCTGGTAGTCTGGGTTGTTTCCCTCTTGACGACGGATTTTATCACTCGCCGCCTGACTGCTGTGATTACATATAAGGTATTCGGAGTTTGATAGGGTTTGGTACATTGGTGTATGCCCTAGCCCATTCAGTGCTCTACCCCCTTATACTACGACACAACGCTATACCTAAATATATTTCGGAGAGAACCAGCTATCACGAAGTTTGATTGGCCTTTCACCCCTATCCACAAGTCATCCGGGGGCTTTTCAACGCCTATCGGTTCAGTCCTCCACTAGTTCTTACACTAGCTTCAACTTGCTCATGGATAGATCACTTCGTTTCGGGTCTGCAGCATCTGACTTAAGCGCCCTATTCAGACTCGCTTTCGCTACGGCTTCGCGTGTGCTTAACCTTGCCAGACACCACAACTCGCAGGCTCATTATGCAAAAGGCAGTCCATCACACTGTATTGCTACATAGTGCTCTGAATGATTGTAAGCAAATGGTTTCAGGTTCTATTTCACTCTGATCACCTCAGTTCTTTTCACCTTTCCCTCACGGTACTTGTGCACTATCGGTCTGGTAGTAGTATTTAGGGTTGGATCGTGGTCGACCCAGCTTCAGACAGGATTCCTCGTGTCCCGCCCTACTCAGGATACTGCTAGCTAAGGTTTGGTTTTCGTATACGGGACTATCACCCTCTATGGCTACACTTTCCAGAGTGTTCTACTAACCTTACCTATTGCACATTGCAGTCCTACAACCCCCAGTGCAAGCACTGGGTTTGCCCTCTTGCGCTTTCGCTCGCCGCTACTGACGCAATCTCTATTGATTTCTTTTCCTGTAGGTACTAAGATGTTTCAATTCCCTACGTTCGCTCCATTATGGTAGTATATATCTCTATATACTGGGTTGCCCCATTCGGAAATCTACGGATCAAAGCTTCTTGACAGCTCCCCGTAGCTTATCGCAGTCTAGTACGTCCTTCATCGCCTTTACCAGCCAAGGCATCCACCATTCGCTCTTAATAGCTTACCTTTTAAATTCATTCTAAAACGCATCACTTCCTTGTTAAAGTTTTTATGATAAGACTTTACTATCTTAAGACGGAAAGCATTTAAACACTTAATAAAACTAAATAAATTAGTCTAACTAAGCTGTGAGTTTAAAACTTGTCTTTAACTAAAAGCTAAAGAAAAGATAGTTAGGTTTTATCCTTTAACAAGTCCTGTAAAATTGTTTTTATTAAAACTTGCTTGTGACTCTTAACAATGATAATTCAAATAACATTAAATAACTAATCTAATATATAAAATATTCTATTATTTATTTAGCTTAGGTCTTAAAACCTAAAGGAAGTATATATAAAGAGTTTAAATAATTTAAAAACATAAGCAATAAAGTATTTTACTTTATTTACTGCTTTATTATTAGCTATATACTTGCTTTAAGTTTTAAAACTTTATTATATGATTGATAAACAAATCTTTTTTATGGTGGGCCTAACAAGACTTGAACTTGTGACCTCACCCTTATCAGGGGTGCACTCTAACCAGCTGAGCTATAGGCCCTTAATAAATGGTGGAGAATAGCGGGATCGAACCGCTGACCTCCTGCGTGCAAAGCAGGCGCTCTCCCAGCTGAGCTAATTCCCCAAAATTAGCTTTTCATCAATCTTTGAAATCTAAACAAGGATGATTGAGTCTATATATGAACTGATAGTTGTGAGACTTATCAGTTTGTACTCTAGAAAGGAGGTGATCCAACCGCAGGTTCTCCTACGGTTACCTTGTTACGACTTCACCCCAGTCGCTGATTCCACTGTGGACGGTAACTAGTTTAGTATTCCGGCTTCGAGTGAAATCAACTCCCATGGTGTGACGGGCGGTGAGTACAAGACCCGGGAACGTATTCACCGTAGCATGGCTGATCTACGATTACTAGCGATTCCGGCTTCATGCTCTCGAGTTGCAGAGAACAATCCGAACTGGGACATATTTTATAGATTTGCTCCACCTCGCGGTATTGCGTCTCATTGTATATGCCATTGTAGCACGTGTGTCGCCCTGGGCATAAGGGCCATGATGACTTGACGTCGTCCACACCTTCCTCCTCCTTACGAAGGCAGTCTATTTAGAGTGCTCGGCCGAACCGTTAGCAACTAAATACGTGGGTTGCGCTCGTTGCGGGACTTAACCCAACATCTCACGACACGAGCTGACGACAGCCGTGCAGCACCTGTCTCTAAGTTCTAGCAAGCTAGCACCCTCTTATCTCTAAAAGGTTCTTAGGATATCAAGCCCAGGTAAGGTTCTTCGCGTATCTTCGAATTAAACCACATGCTCCACCGCTTGTGCGGGTCCCCGTCTATTCCTTTGAGTTTTAATCTTGCGACCGTACTCCCCAGGCGGTACACTTAATGCGTTAGCTGCATTACTGAGATGACTAGCACCCCAACAACTAGTGTACATCGTTTAGGGCGTGGACTACCAGGGTATCTAATCCTGTTTGCTCCCCACGCTTTCGCGCCTTAGCGTCAGTTAAGTTCCAGCAGATCGCCTTCGCAATGGGTATTCTTGGTGATATCTACGGATTTTACCCCTACACCACCAATTCCATCTGCCTCTCCCTCACTCTAGACTACCAGTTTCCCAAGCAGTTCAACGGTTAAGCCGTTGGATTTCACAAGAGACTTGATAATCCGCCTACGCGCCCTTTACGCCCAGTGATTCCGAGTAACGCTTGCACCCTCCGTATTACCGCGGCTGCTGGCACGGAGTTAGCCGGTGCTTATTCCTTAGGTACCGTCAGAATTCTTCCCTAAGAAAAGGAGTTTACGCTCCGAAAAGTGTCATCCTCCACGCGGCGTTGCTGCGTCAGGGTTTCCCCCATTGCGCAATATTCCCTACTGCTGCCTCCCGTAGGAGTCTGGACCGTGTCTCAGTTCCAGTGTGACTGATCATCCTCTCAGACCAGTTAAGCGTCATAGCCTTGGTGAGCCATTACCTCACCAACTAGCTGATACTATATAGTCTCATCCTACACCGAAAAAACTTTCCCTACTCAACTTGTGTTAAGCAGGAGTATAGAGTATTAGCAGTCGTTTCCAACTGTTGTCCTCTTGTGTAGGGCAGATTAACTATACCTTACTCACCCGTGCGCCACTAATCCACTTCTAGCAAGCTAAAAGCTTCATCGTTCGACTTGCATGTATTAGGCACGCCGCCAGCGTTCACTCTGAGCCAGGATCAAACTCTCCATAAAAAATAATTGGATAAGTTTAATCTTTTTCTTCAAAGAAAAAGTTGATTGTTAAGATTTAAAAATAAATCTTTCTGGCTCAATCGATCACTTATTTAGATTTCAAAGATTGACTATAAGATTTGATTAACAATATTAATAATTTAAAGAACAAATACTAAAAAATTAAGACAAAAAGTCTTAGCTTTTTAAAACCCTTTCGTTTGAAAAGGAAATGAAATTATAGCAATAAAAGCTTAAAGTTTTATTAAATAGATT
>NZ_JAKMSC010000009.1:0-60304 GCF_025772425.1 Campylobacter sp. FU_497
TAAAAAATTAAAAGTAAGAAAGCAAAAATGCTAATGTCAAGCTTTAAACTTCTATAAGGAAAATATCGTTTATGAAAAAAAGCGTATAAAGGAGCAAAAATCAAAAAGCAAAAGCTAAATAACAAGCCCAAATGATACCCGCTAATAGCAATTAAATGCGCGATATTATAAAAATTTACATCATTTCTAAGTTCACTTGATACATTTTTTGCAAAAAATAAAGCCCCGTAAAATTCTTTGATTTTTTCATTTTGATGTTGATTTAAAAAATACCTTATTAAAGTATTTTCTTTTTGTGTATCGGTTTTGTTAAAATCATAACTTGGCGCATAAAAACTTTTACTAAGATAATCTTTAAAGTTAATATTTTTAGTGATAATTCTAAGATTTAGAATATCGTTTTTGCTTAAATTTAGATCTTTATAACTAGTAGTGTAAAAAATAAAATCGGAATTTTTGAGTTTGAAAACTTGATATTTTTTACCTTTTTTATTAGTTTTTTCATAAGAAGATAAAATGATGTTATCTTTAAGTAATAAATGTTTAGTAAGTTTAAAATTTTGATATTTTTTGTACTCATAGATGAGATTTAAACTAAAAATTGCTAAAAAACATAATAGTAAAATAAAAAATTCTCTATAAGTTTCTTTTATAGAGAATTTTAAACTCATTTTTTCTTAGAAAAGCGTGATAAATATAACCATATAATAAAAATTAAAGTGATTATAAAAGCAGGAGCTATGTAAGGATAGTTGGCAAATGCTTCAAAAGCTTCTTTTAGGGTATTTCCAAAAATAAAACCAGCATAGCCTAAAATAACAGCCCAAATCAAACTAGCTAAGGTGTTGATGATAAAAAATCTTACAAAGCTAAATTTACAAAGACCTGCTGCTATAGGAATGATAGTTTTTACTCCATAGATAAATTTTTGCACTACTAAAAGCAAATCACCATATTTTTTGATTTTCATCATAGCAAGAGCGATTTTTCTTCTATGATTTTTAAAATAAGGCATTATGTCTTTTTTATAGTATTTTCCCAAGATAAACAACAAGGTTGAGCCTATGGTATTAGCTAAAAAGGCTAAAAATATACACAAATGTAAATCAAGTTTAGTTGAACTTGCACAAAGCACTCCTGCAGCAAGTATAGCAACCATACCTCCACCAAAGGAATAAAAAAATAAAATCAAATAGCCATAAGTGCTTAGATTATCTATCATTTCTTGCATGAAAAACCTTATCTTGCAAAATCAATAGCTCTAAGCTCTCTGATGACATTGACTTTTATTTCACCAGGGTATTGAACTTTTTCTTGGATTTCTTCAGCTATTTCTTTAGCTAAAAGCACAGATTCATCATCATTGACTAATTTTGCATTAACAATAACCCTAATCTCCCTACCAGCATTAATAGCATAAGCTTTTTTAACCCCTTCTTTACTTTTTGCTATATCTTCAAGTTCACTCACTCTTTTTAAAAAAGCTTCTAAAACTTCACGTCTTGCACCAGGGCGCGCAGCGCTTAGTGTATCTGCTGTACAAACTGCAGCTGATTCTATGCTAATAGCTTCTTCATGTCCATGGTGAGCATAAATTGCATTAATCACCACAGGATGTTCTTTATATCTTTTGCAAAGCTCAGCTCCTAAATCCACATGAGAACCTTCAAATTCATGTGTTAAAGCCTTGCCTATATCGTGTAAAATCCCAGCTCTTCTTGCTAATTTTTCATCCCCGCCACACTCAGCTGCTATGATTCCAGCTAAATGTGCCACTTCTAAAGAATGTGCTAGAGCATTTTGGCCATAACTTGCTCTATATCTTAATTTTCCTATTAATTTAACAATTTCAGGATGTATATTATTAAGTCCTAAATCCATTACTATAGTTTGACCTTCTTCTAAGATATTATCTTCAAATTCTTTGCAAACTTTTTCATGAATTTCTTCTATTTTTGCAGGTTGTATTCTGCCATCTTCAACTAAAAGCTCAATCACTTTTGTAGCAATGGCGCGTCTATAAAGATTAAAACAACTTACTATAATCGCTCCAGGTGTATCATCGATGATAATATCAACACCCAAAACCATTTCTAAGGTTTTAACATTTCTTCCTTCTTTACCTATAATACGACCTTTTAGTTCATCATTTTTGATATTTACTACATTGATTAATCTTTCAGCAGCAAATTCTCCTGCAAATCTTGAAGTAGCCTGCGCTAAGATAAAATTAGCCTTTCTTTTAGCTTCATTTCTAGCTTCTTCTTCGTATTTTCTAACAATATGAGCAATCTCAGCTCTTGAGTTTTCTTCTACTTTTTGTAAGACAATGTTTTTTGCCTCTTCTTGTGTAAGACCAGCTGAATGTTCAAGGATTTTTAAAACATCATTTAGTTTTGTTTCATAGTTTTGTTTTAAATTTTCATTTTCCTCATGTAAAGCTTTTATAACTTGTTGCTCTTTTGCTAATTTATTTTTGTTTTCCTCATGAAGTTTTTCTTGATAATGAAGATTTTGTTCTTTTTTATTAAGCTCTTCTAGCTTAACAGAATGCTCTTTTTGTAGTTTTTGAATTTTTTCATCAAATTTTTTCTTTGCTGTAAATTCAGCTTCAGCAACTGAATTTTTAGCATCTTTAAGTGTTAATTCAGCTTCGTATTCAATGGCTTTTGCTTTTGCTTTTGCTTGCTCTAAAAAGATATTGAAATTTGCATCATTAATCTTTTTGGCGACTATATACCCAATCCCTCCGCCTATAAAAACGGCTATTAATGCGACTAATATTTCTATCATTGTTTTTAACTTTCCTAAAATATTTTTTATAAGGGTTTATATAAAAATTTCCTTTTATATCATGATCTTGGCTAAAAAATTGATCAGATTTTGCATCTATCATTTGCGTAAAAATAACCAAAGGTTTTTTATAAGAAATGCTTTCAAAAAATCTATCGTAAAAACCTTGACCATGACCGATTCTTCCTAATTTTGCATCTACACCTATTACAGGGATAATCGCAACATCAATGCGAGTTTGCAAAAAAGAATCTTTTGGTTCATATACCCCAAAGCTCTTTTTTTCAAGAGCTAATCTTAATTTTACTACCTTTAAACTTTTATCTTGCATAAATGGGACGAAAATTTGATATTTTTTTGTTAAAAAATGTCTGAATTTATAAAGATTAATTTCATATTTTAAAGGAATATATATAAGGATATTTTTACAATTTTTGCATAAATTTAGAATTTTCATTATTTCTTGAAAAACTAAAAAATCCCTTTTGTATTGATATTTTAATTTTAAATGCATTTTGGATTTTTGTTTTATTCTAAAATTGTTTTTTATCAAGGCTTTCCTTAAAGTTTTTAACTTTTTATGTTATACTTTTAAGCTTAAAAAATCATAAGGATAAGAATTGAAATTTAAAATTTTTTTAGTAATTTTTATCGCGGTATTTTTTGCTTCATGCTCTAGTGATAAAGAAAATTCTAGTGCTGAAAATACAGACAATGCAAGTTTAACTCAAAGTGAAAATACTGATTTTACTTTGAAATTTTTAGATGGTAGAAAAATGTATGTGAAATATCATGAGCAAGCATTTAATTTTGATGATACGGCTAAAGCTAAGTTGTTTGTTTTTTTTACAAGTTGGTGTGCGCCTTGTAAGGCTCAAATTCCACATTTAAATAATCTAAATAAAAAATATCAAGACAAATTTGAAGTAATAGCGCTTTTTTTAGAAGAAAATAAAGAGCAAGAAATATTAACTTTTATAGAAGATGAAAAAATGAAATTTCCAGTGGCTATAGGGGGGAATAATTTTGTTTTTTCCAAGGTTTTAAATGTCAGTTCTGTACCAACAATGGTGTTGTTTAATGCAAAAGGCGAAAAGATTAAAGAGTATTTAGGGATAATTCCTGAAGAAATGTTAGATATAGATATACAAAAAGCGATAATGTAATGTTTGGATTTTTAAAAAATGGTTTGAAAAAAACCTTAGAAAGTATTCATTTAGTTAAGGCTTCAAATAAAATCATTACCAAAGATTTGCTTGAAGAAATGCTTTTAGAAGCTGATGTAGCGTATGAAATAGTTGAAGAGATTATTTATTATCTTCCTCCAAATGATGAGGTTAAAAAGGCTGATTTAGAGCGTGTTATGGGGACTTATTTTATTTATGATAAACCAGAACTTGCTAATGCCAAGCCTTTTGTGGATTTGATTTTAGGTGTAAATGGGGTAGGTAAGACTACAAGTATTGCTAAAATGGCGCATTTACATAAAGAAAATGGCGAAAAAGTTATACTTGGAGCTTGTGATACTTTTAGAGCAGGAGCCATAGAGCAGTTAAAGTTATGGGCGCAAAAATTAGATATAGATATCATAGCTACTTCACAAGGACACGATCCTTCAGCAGTTGCTTATGATGTTATTTCTAAAGCTTTGGCAAAAAACTATGATAGGGTTATTTTAGATACAGCAGGACGCTTGCAAAATCAAAAAAATCTTGCTAATGAGCTTGAAAAAATCGTTCGCATAAGTGATAAAGCTATGCAAGGAGCTCCTCATAGAAAAATCCTTGTGCTTGATGGCACTCAAGGTGTAGCAGGAATTTTGCAGGCAAAAGCTTTTAATGATTTGGTAAAACTTGATGGAGTGATTATTACAAAACTTGATGGAACTGCTAAAGGTGGGGCTTTATTTAGTATAGCAAGAGAACTTGAGCTTCCTATTTTATATGTAGGAGTAGGGGAGCAACTAGGACAAATTCATGAGTTTAATCCTAATGAATACGTTAAAACTTTAGTTGAAGAGATTTTTGCATAATTTATGGCTAAAAAACATATTTTATTTGAATGTCAAGCTTGTGGAAATCAGCAAAGTAAATGGCTAGGCAAATGTCCTGAATGCGGTTCTTGGGATAGTTTTGTTGAGTTAAAGCAAGAACAAATTAAGGTTTTAAAAGAGTTAAATTCACTCTCAAACACTCCAAGTTCTGCAGTATGTATCAATGATGTTATAGCAGAAAATTTCACTCGCATTAGCACTGATGATAATGAACTTGATTTAGTTTTAGGTGGTGGGCTTGTTGTGGGCTCTTTGGTGTTAATTGGGGGTTCACCTGGGGTTGGAAAATCCACACTTTTATTAAAAATTGCTTCCAATTTGGCAAAAAGTGGTAAAAAAGTACTTTATGTAAGTGGAGAGGAGAGTAAATCTCAAATCAAACTGCGTGCAGATCGTTTGAATGCAAATTGTGAGAATTTATTTTTACTTACTGAACTTTGCTTGGAAGATATTTTAAGCGAGCTTTCTAAAAAAGATTATGAAATTTTAATTATTGATTCTATTCAAACTTTATATTCTAATAAAATTACTTCAGCAGCAGGTAGTATCACTCAAGTTAGAGAAATTACTTTTGAGTTAATGCGCTATTCTAAGGCTAATAATATCAGCACTTTTATCATAGGTCATATTACTAAAGATGGAGCTATAGCTGGACCTAGAATTTTAGAGCATATGGTAGATGTAGTGCTTTATTTTGAAGGTGATGCTAATAAAGAAATAAGGATTTTAAGAGGTTTTAAAAATCGTTTTGGAAATATTTCTGAAGTTGGTATTTTTGAAATGACTTCTAAGGGTTTAATTAGTGCTAAAGACATAGCTAATAGATTTTTTACGCGTGGCAAGGCAGTAAGTGGTAGTGCTTTGAGTGTAGTGATGGAAGGAAGCAGAGCTTTAGTACTAGAAATTCAAGCCTTAGTTTGTGAGAGTGCTTACCCAAAACGCAGTGCAACAGGCTATGAAAAAAATCGTTTAGATATGCTCATAGCTTTACTTGAGAGAAAGCTTGAAATTCCTTTGGGGCATTATGATGTTTTTATTAATGTAAGTGGTGGGGTAAAAATTAGTGAAACTGCGGCAGATTTAGCGGTGGTTGCGGCTATTATTTCAAGTTTTAAAAACCGCCCTTTAAGCAAAGATAGTGTTTTTGTGGGTGAGCTTAGTTTAAATGGTGAAATCAAAGAAGTATTTTCGCTTGATGTGCGTTTAAAAGAAGCTAAAATGCAAAAATTTAAAAATGCCATAGTGCCTGTAAAACCTATGGAAGATCTTGGTTTAAAATGTTTTGTAGCTAAAGAATTACGTGAGGTTTTAGAATGGATGTAAAATTTGATGTAATTATTATAGGTTCAGGTCTTGGAGGCTTAAGTGCGGGCGCTTTTTTAGCTAAAAATGGAAAAAAAGTTTTAGTTTTAGAACAGCATTCTTTAATCGGTGGTTGTGCTACTTGTTTTAAAAGAAAAGGCGCTTTGATTGATGCGGGACTTCATGAGATGGATTTAGGTGAAGCAAAAACTGACATGAAGCATTTGGTTTTTGAAAAACTTGGTATAAAAAATAAAATTGAAATTTTACCTTTGCCAAGTGCATGGAGTATTAAAAGTAAAAATTATAATCTAACTTTACCTCATGGTATAGAAAAAGTAAAAGAAGTTCTGAAAAAAGAATTTCCACAAGAATGCAAAGGCATTGATAAGTATTTTAAAGCTATAAAAAAGCAAGCTTATGCTATTCGAAGATTTCCTTGGGATTTAAAATTAAGTGAATTATTGTTATTTCCATTTAGTACTGCTTGGATATTTATTAAAAATAGATTGTTTGATAAAAAAGTTTATGATGTTTTAAATGCTTATATTAAAAATGATAAGCTAAAAAAGATTTTAAATGCAAATTTAAGTTATTATCATCATGATAGTAAAGAATTTATTTTTAGTTTTCATGGCATTGCTCAAAAGCATTATTATGATGGTGGGGTGTATATTAAAGGTGGCTCGCAAGCTTTAAGTGATGCTTTGGCTGAGGTTATCAAAGAAAATCAAGGACAGATTTTAGCCAAGGCTGAAGTTGTTAAAATACTCACAAAAGATCAAAAAGCTTATGGAGTAGAATACATTCAAAATAATCAAAAACACACCATCCATGCGCAAAATATCATCGCAAATTGTGATCCTTTAATCGTATATAAAGACTTACTTAAAGATTTAAATTTAACCCAAGAAATCAAAGCAATAGAATCTAAAAAGCGTGCTTGTTCTTTGGTAAGTGCTTATTTTATTTATGATAAAGATATTTCTAAAATTTATGAAAATATGGATTATTGTAATTTTATATTCGAAGATGATTTTTTAAATAGTTCATATGAAAATACTAATATTTTAAAACTAGATATCAAAAAAAGACCTATAGCTTTTGTAAATTATTCTAAGATTGATAGTGGTTTAGCTAGTGATAAATACATAGGTGTTGTAGCTTTTAGTTCAAATTATCAAGAGTGGGATTTAAATAAGCAAGATTATAAAGCTAAAAAAGAAGAAGTGTTAAAAGCTATAGTGCAAAGACTAGATGAGATTTTTCCAAATTTAAGCTCATACTTGATCCATCAAGAATTAGCCACGCCAAAAACTATACAAAGATACACTAGAGCTTATGAGGGTACAATTTATGGATTTTCTCAAGATCAAGAAGGAGCTAAATATAGATTACATTATAAAAGTAAAAGTATAGAAAATTTATATTTTGCTAATGCTTTTATATTTCCTGGCGGTGGTTTTACAGGTGCAATTTTGGGTGGATATTTTTGCGCTAATAAAATGAATTTTCATTAAAATATAAGCAATTTTTTTTTATAATATTAGCTTTGAAATATTTATTCTGCTAAGGATTTTTTAATGAAAGATTTATTTTTATTTAGTTCTTTTATAGATTCTAGTCACACTTTTGCATACTTTTTTCATTTGGGTATAGTAGTTGTGATTTCTTTGATTTTAGCAAAACTTGCTACAAGATCTATGCAAATTGTTCCAAGAGGTAGTCAGAATTTAGCTGAAGCTTATATGGAAGGCATTTTAAGCATGGGTAGGGATACTATGGGTAGCGATGAAGCTGCTAGAAAATACTTGCCTTTAGTTGCAACTATAGGTTTTATGGTGTTTTTTAGTAATATTATAGGAATCATCCCAGGTTTTGAAGCTCCAAGCGCTAGTTTAAATTTTAGTGCTTCTTTGGCTATTATAGTATTTGTGTATTATCATTTTGAAGGTATTAGAACTCAAGGATTTTTTAAGTATTTTGCACATTTCATGGGACCTGTGAAAATTCTAGCGCCTTTAATGTTTCCTATAGAAGTGGTTTCTCATTTTTCAAGAGTTATTTCTTTATCTTTCCGTTTATTTGGTAATATCAAGGGAGATGATTTATTCTTAGCAGTTATTTTAGCTCTTGTGCCTTGGGTTGCACCACTACCTGCTTATATGCTTTTAACTTTTATGGCATTTTTACAATCTTTTATTTTTATGATTTTAACTTATGTTTATTTAGCAGGTGCAACTGTAGTTGATGAGCATCATTAATTTTTAAAAAGCAAAAAATATTTTTTGCTTTTTTTCTTTTCTAATCTTCCTCTTTTATTCTTTTTTAAACTCTTTTTGAAATAAAAAACGCTAGAATAAATAAAAAATTCTAAGGAAAATTTTAATGTTTGAAGTTGTTATAGGACTTGAAGTTCATGCACAATTAAATACAAAAACAAAAATCTTTTGTTCATGTGCAACTTCTTTTGGAGAAAAATCAAATACTAATGTATGCCCAACATGTTTAGCTTTGCCAGGTGCTTTGCCTGTATTAAATCAAGAAGCAGTGAAAAAAGCTATAGCATTTGGAAAAGCAGTTAATGCAACTATAAATAAAAAAAGTATTTTTAATAGAAAAAATTATTTTTATCCTGATTTGCCAAAAGCTTATCAAATTTCGCAATTTGATATTCCTATAGTGGAAAATGGCGAGTTGTTTATCAATGTAAATGGAGAAAATAAACGTATAGGTATCACTAGAGCTCATTTAGAAGAAGATGCGGGGAAAAATATACATGAGAGTAATTTTTCAAAAGTAGATTTAAATAGAGCAGGTACACCTTTGCTTGAAATCGTTAGCGAGCCTGAACTTAGAAGTTCTGATGAGGCAGTGGCTTATTTGAAAAAGCTTCATTCTATTATAAGATTTTTAGATATTTCGGATGCAAATATGCAAGAAGGTAGTTTTAGATGTGATGCTAATGTTAGTATTCGTCCTAAAGGTGATGATAAACTTTATACTAGAGTAGAGATTAAAAACTTAAATTCATTCCGTTTTATCCAAAAGGCAATTGAGTATGAAGTAAAACGCCAAAGTGAAGCTTGGGAAGATGGAAAATACGATCAAGAAGTTGTGCAAGAAACAAGATTATTTGATACGGTTAATTTAGTTACTAGAAGCATGAGAGGTAAGGAAGATTCTGCTGAATATAGATATTTTCCTGATCCTGATCTTTTACCTGTAATTTTAGATGATGAAATGTTAAATCAAGATATACCTGAACTTCCTGATGAGAAAAAAGCTAGATTTGTTAGCGAGTTAGGTATTAAAGAAAGCGATAGTGAAGTGATTGTATCTTCATTAGAGCTTTGTAGGTATTTTGAGTATTTAATTGATCAAAAATTAAACCCAAAACTTTGTGTTACTTGGCTTACGACAGAATTAATGGGACTTTTAAAAGGTGAGTTAACTATAGAAAACTCACCTATAAAACAAGAAAAATTAGCTATTTTAATCAAACGTATAGAAGAAGGTGTTATTAGCGCTAAAGCAGGTAAGGATATTTTAGCTTATGTGTTTGAAAATACAGAAGTTGAAATTGATGATGCTATTGAAAAACTTGGTTTAAAACAGGTTAGTGATGATGGTGCTATTGAAAAGATTATTGATGAAATTTTAGCAAACAATGAAGATAAAGTAGCTGAATATAAAAGCGGTAAAGATAAACTTTTTGGTTTCTTTGTTGGGCAAGCAATGAAAGCAGGCAAGGGTGCATTTAATCCTGCTAAAGTGAATGAAATTTTAAAAGCAAAACTTGGTTAAATATGAAAATAGCAGTTGTTGGTGCAGGAAAATGGGGAAGTGCTTTATATGATGCATTGAGCGTTAAAAATGAATGCGTGATAACTTCTTTTCACAAAAAAGATCTTTCTTATTTTGTTAGCACCAAAGAAGCTTTAGAATATGAATATTTAGTTTTTGCTTTATATGCTCAAGGAATACATGAGTGGCTTGTAAATAATTTTAAAGATTTAAATCAAAAAATTCTTGTAGCTTCTAAGGGTATTGATTGTAAAAGTTTAAAATTTATGGATGAGGTTTTTGGTGAGTTCATAAGTAGTGATAGACTTTGTTTTTTAAGTGGTCCTTCTTTTGCAAGTGAAGTTTTAGAAAAAAAACCTTGTGCTTTGGTTGTTAGCGGTAAAAATCAAGATCTTTGTAATCAATTTGCAAGTTTTTTTCCAAATTATATTAAAACTTATACAAGTTCTGATGTTAAAGGTGCTGAAATTTGTGGTGCATATAAGAATGTTTTAGCAATTGCAAGCGGGGTTTGCGATGGTTTAAATTTAGGTAATAATGCAAGAGCTTCTTTGGTTTCAAGAGGCTTGGTGGAAATGCACCGTTTTGGGCAGTTTTTTAACGCTAAAGAAGAAACATTTTTAGGACTTAGTGGGGCTGGAGATTTATTTTTAACAGCTTCTAGTAATCTATCAAGAAATTATAGAGTAGGTTTAAGTTTGGCTAGTGGCAAAAATATAAAAGATATTTTAATGGAGCTTGGAGAGGTAGCCGAAGGAGTGCAAACTGCTTATGCTATACATTCTTTATCAAAACAATTTCAAATTTATACCCCGATTGTTAACGAAGTAGTCTTAATGCTAGAGGGTAAGAATGCTTGGGAGTCTTTGAAAGATTTGATGTCATCAAAGGAGGAAATATCATGATTATCAAAAATGCAAAAATTTATGGTGAGCAAAAGCTTGATCTTAAAATAGAAGATGGAAAAATCACTCAAATTGCTAATGATTTAAATGATGATGAGCATATTGTTGATATAGAAGGTAAGACTTTACTTCCTTCGTTTATTGATTTAAATGTTAGTTTGCTTGATAATGAATTTAGTATAGATAAATTATACGATCTTGAAAAAGCATGCTTAAAAGGTGGGGTGGGGACTATTGTTTTAAAAGATAGTTTAGAAGCTAACACTCAAGGCTATGCACTTTATTTTGATAAATTAAAATCTTTAGATATTAATGTTTTACCTACTATTAATGTATTAGATAAAACAGAAAAATTAAAAAATATTGCTACCTTAATTGATATGGGCGCAAAAGGATTAGAGCTTTCAAGTACTTTAGGTGCAAATTATTTAAGACAATGTATGCAATATGCTAATATGAAATCAACTCCGGTGTTTTTAAAGTGTTTTGATGAGAGTTTTGATGATCATGGAGTGATGAACGATGGACAAATAAGTTTTGAATTAGGACTAATAGGAATTAGCGATATAGCTGAAACTAGTGAAGTAGCAAAAATGAAAGAACTAGTGAAATTTTATAAAAACAAAGCTTGTTTTAGCTCTTTAGCAATTACAAGATCATTTGAATTATTGCATGATCAATATAGTGAAATTTCAATCCATCATTTAATCAAAGATGAAAGTGCATGTGAAAATTTCAATACTCAAGCAAAAATCTTACCTCCTTTAAGAGCAAAAGATGAATTAATAAGCCTTAAAAAATTACTTCAAAATAAAAAAATTACTTTCTTAAGCTCTTTGCATACTCCTAGCACTAAAAAAGATTTAGCTTTTGATGAAGCAGATTTTGGAGTTAATGCCATAGCTATGTATATGAGTTTATGTTTTACATATTTAGTAAAAGAAGGTATTTTAACTTGGAAAGAATTATGTGATTTTACAAGTTATAATCAAGCGCAATTTTTAGGATTAAACAAAGGTAAAATAGAAATTGGCTTTGATGCTGATTTAGTTGTATTTGATGAAAAACTTTCTTTTAGTGGAGAAGGTTTATATGTAAATGATATCTTGCAAGGTAAGGTAGAGAAAAGCTTTATAACAGGAAAAGTTTTTAGCATTTAAGCTAAAAACTTTTATTTATTTTGCATAGCTTGTGCTACTTGAGCTGAGCTATTTCTAATTTTTTCCATACACTCTCTAGCCTCTTTAGCTAAGTCCACACTTTGATTTACGCCACTTAAACCATCTTTAATACTTTGTACCACTTCAGCTGTTACATTTCTAATAGAATTAATGGTAGTAGTAATTTCATTTACTGAATGTCCAGTTCTTTCAGCTAGATTTCTAACCTCATCAGCAACAACAGCAAAGCCTCTACCATGTTCACCTGCACGCGCTGCTTCAATAGCTGCATTTAGTGCTAAAAGATTAGTTTGATCAGCTATATCGCTAATAGTTTGAATAATATTTTTGATTTCTTCTGATTGCTCATTTAATGATGAAACCAAATTACTACTATTATTCATCATATCAGCAATGCCCTGAATATTTTGAACTGTATTTTCTATAACGCTATCACCTTCTTGGGTTAAATTATCATTTTGCTCAGCTAATTCACTGATAAGTTTTAATTTTTCCTCATCTCTTACAACTTGTTCGGTAATATCTGTTGCAAATTTAATAACTTTGTAAATTTCTCCATCATCATTTTTGATAGGATTATAACTTGCTTCTAAATGGATTAGTTTGTTATTTTTACCAAAGCGTATGAATTTTCCTGATTGAAATTTACCACTTCTTAGTTCTTCCCAAAAAATTGTATATTCTTTGGAATTTCTAAATTTTTCTTCACAGAACATACTATGGTGTTTTCCTTTGATTTCACTTAATGAATAACCCATAGTTTGAGTAAAGTTTTCATTAGCATTTAAAATCTCTCCATAAGGATTAAATTCAATAATAGCCATAGAACGATTAGCTGCATCTATGGTATTTTTTAGATCAAGCATTTCATAATGTCTTTGAGTGATATCATTAGCAAATTTAATAACCTTATATACTTCATTATTTTGATCTAAAATAGGGAGATAATTTGCTTCAAGATAGATGTCTTTTCCACCTTTTGCAATACGTCTAAAAAGACCATTTCTTGATTTACCACTTTTTAAATCTCTCCAAAAATCAACATAGCGCTGTGATTTTACTACCTCAGGTAAGCAAAACATACTATGGTGTTTTCCTTTGATCTCTTCTAGAGAGTAATTCATGGTTTTTAGAAAATTTTCATTGGCGCTAATGATGGTTCCGTCTGTTTGGAATTCTATCATTGCCATAGTTTTACTTATAGCATTAAGTATATCTTGAAAGGCTTGATTAGATTGCTCTAATTGAGTAATTTGTTCATTAATTTTTTTCTTGTTGATAAACATAAAACCCCTTTATAAAATAATTTGGAATTATATAGTGTTTTTTAAAATAAATAATTTGTTTATATTAGTTTTTTGTTAAATTAGAAAATTTTTCTTGCAAAGAAGTTCTTATTGAATCATTGATTTTTTCACTATCATTTAGATATTGCTCGTTAAGTTTTTCAAACTCTTTTAAAAACTCAAAAAGAGTTTCCTCCCATAAAGCACTATTTTTTTTACTTAAATTCATGGTTTGAATATGATTAAGTTTTCTACTCATATCACTTAAATTTTCTAAAAATTCATCTTTATGATTTTCATTTTGAAGCGTAAAGGTATCTTGTAAAAGATTGTTTTTGATATTTCTTATTTCTTCATTGATTAGATCACAAAACTCAGGATAAATATCATTTTTTATAGGCTCAAGTAAAGCTTGCTCATCTAATTTTAAGGTGTATTTTTTAATAGCAAAGAAAAGAATTAAAAAAGCTATTGCGCTAATTAAGAGATAAAAAGCCATTTTTTAAATTTCCTTAAAATGGTGCGGTTAGCGAGATTTGAACTCGCACACGCTGAGCGCACCACCCCCTCAAGATGGCGTGTCTACCAATTCCACCATAACCGCATAAAGCCCTAAATAGGGCTTTAAATTAAGCTGCTACTAATGCTTGGAATGGATTAGCATAAAGAGCGATAAGAGCAATAACAAGTGCGTAAATAACTTGAGCTTCAATCATCGCTAAAGCAATAAACATAGTAGTCATTAATTTACCACCAAGACCAGGGTTTCTAGCAGTACCTGCTATAGTTGCTGCTGCAGTGTTACCCATACCGATAGCTCCACCTAAAGCTGCAACACCAAGTCCTAAACCTGCTGCTAAGATAGAAAAAGAAGCTAACCATTGATTCATAGAACCTTCAGCTGCAAATGCAAAACCGCTTAAAGCTAGCATTAAAAATACGATTTTTTTCATAGTTTTTCCTTATAAAAATTTAAATCCTTTCGGCTTGCGTATCCCTACTCGTGATTTATAAAAGCGAAATTATATATCAATATAGCTTTAAAATTATTGAAATTTAAATTAATATATCTATTTTAAAACAAATTAAAGTTTTTTTTAGCTACATTAAAAGTTTTTTATAGTTTTATAAATTTAAGGTTATTTTTATGAATGAAAAATTTTCTAAAATAGGTTTTGTATTAGCAGTAGCAGGCTCAGCTGTTGGGCTTGGAAATGCTTGGAAATTCCCAACTTTAGTAGGACAAAATGGAGGCTCAGCCTTTGTGCTTTTGTATTTACTTTTGACTTTGGGAGTAGGTTTTGTGATATTTTTAGCCGAACTTAGCATAGGAAAACTTAGTGAAAAAGACCCTGTAAATGCTTATTATACTTTAGCACCAAAACACAAAAGAGCTTGGTCTATAGTCGGCTTTTCTTTAATAGGTGCTATTTTAATTGTTTCTTTTTATAGTGTGATTATAGGATGGATTGTAAAGTATGCTTATTTTGGGTTTTTTCCTTTACCAAAAAGCATAGAAGAAAGTGGCGCTATTTTTGGAAATTTGCTTTCTAATGATGTTTTATCTCAATTTATATGTTTTACTTTTGTATTTATAGTGATTTTTTATGTAGTATCAAAAGGTGTTAAAAGTGGTATAGAAAAACTCAATGTTTGGATGATGCCAAGTTTATTTATACTACTTATTTTAATGCTTGGATATTCTTTTAGTATGGATGGTTTTTCTAAAGCGAGTGAGTTTTTGTTTTCTCCGGACTTTTCTAAGCTTAGTGTAGGAGCATTTTTGAGTGCTTTAGGACTTGCTTGTTTTTCTTTATCTATTGGAGTGGGTTCGATTATAACTTATTCTGCAAGTTTATCAGATAAAACAAATTTTATTACAAGCACTATTAATATTATTATTATTAATATTATTATTGGTATTATGATGGGACTTATTGTATTTACTTTTATATTTGAATTTGGAGCTGATCCTACTCAACAAGGTCCAGGTTTGATTTTTGTATCTTTAATGAGTTTGTTTTCAAATATTGATCCAATCGGTTTTTTACCTTTAGGAAATATTTTAGCTGTGGCCTTTTTTATAGCTTTATTTTTTGCAGGGATTACTTCAGCAGTCTCTATGATAGAGCCTTTAACTTTTTACTTAATCAATTCTTATAATTTTACAAGAAAAAAAGCTTTAATTTTTATAGCTTTCATTGTATATTTTTTGGGAAGTTTGTGTATTTTATCAGGAATTGAGTGGAGTAAAGATTCTTTAGAATTTTTTGGAAAAAGTTTTTTTGATATATTAGATTTTATTGCTTCAAATTTAATGATGCCTTTGGGTGGATTATTTGGTGCAATTTTTGTAGGCTTTGTGCTTAAAAAAGAAGCTTTGCAAACTTTATTTTATCCTTATATGAGGGGTAAATACTTTGAGTGCTGGTATTTTTTTGTAAGGTATATCTCGCCTTTAGCGGTGATTTTAATCATGGTAAAACAATTATTTTTTTAAGGTTAAAAGATGAATGAAAAATTTTCTAAAATAGGTTTTGTATTAGCAGTAGCAGGCTCAGCTGTTGGGCTTGGAAATGCTTGGAAATTTCCAACTTTAGTGGGTAATAATGGCGGTTCAGCTTTTGTAGTGGTGTATTTGCTTTTAACCTTAGGTGTGGCTTTTGTGATATTTTTAGCCGAACTTAGCATAGGAAAACTTAGTGAAAAAGACCCTGTAAATGCTTATCATACTTTAGCGCCAAAAAACAAAAAAGCTTGGTCGCTTGCGGGATTTTTTATGCTTGGTGCTATTATTTTAGTGTCTTTTTATAGTGTTGTTATAGGTTGGATAGCAAAATATGCTTATTTTGGGTTTTTTGAACTACCTAAAGATACAAATGAAGCAGGCGCTATTTTTGGAAATTTACTTTCTAATGATGTTTTATCTCAATTTATATGTTTTACTTTTGTATTTATAGTGATTTTTTATGTAGTATCAAAAGGTGTTAAAAGTGGTATAGAAAAACTCAATGTTTGGATGATGCCAAGTTTATTTATACTACTTATTTTAATGCTTGGATATTCTTTTAGTATGGATGGTTTTTCTAAAGCGAGTGAGTTTTTGTTTGTGCCTGATTTTTCAAAATTAAGTGTTAATTCTATATTAGATGCGCTAGGGCTTGCATTTTTTAGTATGTCTTTGGGTGTTTGTGTGATTTTAACTTATGCAGCAAGCTTGCCTGATAAAACAAATTTTATAAGTAGTGCTTTAAATATTATTATTATTAATACTATCATTGGCTTAATGATGGGGCTTATTGTATTTACTTTTATATTTGAATTTGGAGCTGATCCTACTCAACAAGGTCCAGGGCTTATATTTATATCACTAACAACACTTTTTGTAAAATTAGGATTTTTGGGAAATATTTTAGCCATAGCCTTTTTTATTGCATTATTTTTTGCAGGAATTACTTCAGCTATTTCCATGATAGAACCTTTTACTTTTTATCTTATAAATCGTTATCAAATTTCAAGAAAGAAAGCTTTGGTTTTTGTAGGTGTGATTGTTTATTTTCTTGGAAGTTTATCTATACTTTCTTTTTATCATGTAAGCGCGCCAAGTTTAAATTTCTTTGGAAAAAGTTTTTTTGATATTTTAGACTTTTTCATACAAAATTTATTAATGCCAATTTCTGCTTTAATTACAGCATTTTTTGTAGGTTTTGTGCTTAAAAAAGAAGCTTTGCAAATTTTATTTCAACCATTTATGCGTGGGGTATATTTTGAAATTTGGTATATCTTTTTAAGATATATTTCTCCATTAGCAGTGATTTTAATCATGGCTAGACAGCTTTTTTTCTAAGGCATTAAAATGAATGATAAATTTTCTAAAATAGGCTTTGTATTAGCTGTTGCAGGCGGGGCTATAGGGCTTGGAAATGCTTGGAAATTTCCAACCTTAGTAGGACAAAATGGAGGCTTTGCTTTTGTGCTTTTGTATTTGCTTTTGACTATTAGCGTGGGATTTTGTGTATTTTTGGCTGAAATTGCTATGGGAAGATTAAGTCAAAGTGATCCTGTAAATGCTTATAAAAGCTTAGCAACTAAATATGCTCAAAAATGGAAATTTGCGGGATTTTTTATGCTTGGTGGAATTTTTGTATTATCTTTTTATCTTGTTATTATGGGTTGGGTTTTAAAATACATGATAACTTCGATTTATTATTTACCTAGCAATACTCAAGAAGCAGGAGCTTTATTTGGAAATTTAATACAAAATAGTATTTTAGAAAGTAGTTTGTATTTTTTAATTGCTTTTTTTCTTACCTTGTTTGTTGTCTCAAGAGGGGTTAAAAGTGGTATAGAAAAACTCAATGTTTGGATTATGCCAAGTTTGTTTATCATGCTTGTTTTAATGCTAGTGTATTGTTTTTTTCAAGATGGTTTTAAGGAAGCTTTTGCTTATTTGTTTTATCCTGATTTTACTAAGCTTAATTTAAATTCGGTTTTAACAGCTTTAGGTCTTGCTTTTTTTACTTTATGTTTGGGTATAGGTTGTATTACTACTTATGCAGCTTCATTAAAAGATGATACAAATTTAATTACAAGTTCAATTGTAATTGTACTTTTAAATATCAGCATAGGTTTAATGATGGGGCTTATTGTATTTACTTTTATATTTAAATTTAATGCCAATCCCGCAGAAGGTGCTGGACTTGTATTTATATCTTTAACAACTTTATTTTCTAATTTAGGCACTATTTTTGGGCATTTTTTAGCCTTTTATTTTTTCTTGGCTTTATTTTTTGCAGGAATTACTTCGGCAGTTTCTATGATAGAACCTTTTACTTTTTATCTTGTGAATGAATATAAAATTTCAAGAAAAAAAGCTTTGGTTTTTATAGGCTTTGTGGTTTTTCTTTTAGGGATGAGTTGTATTTTATCTTTTAGTGCTAGTTATGGAGTTAGCTTTAGCTTTTTTGGTTTAAGTTTTTTTGATATTTTGGATAAATTAACTTCTAATTTTATGCTCCCACTTGGAGCTATTGTAAGTGCTATTTTTGTGGGATTTTTTGTAGATAAAATGAAAATCTATAATTTATTTTCTAAATTTATGAGTAAAGCTGTTTTTGAAGTATGGTATTTTTTGCTTAGATTTGTTGCACCTATTGCGATTATTATCATTATGTTAAATCAAATTTTATAAATTTATTTTTTAAGAAAGTAGAGTTATAATTGCAAAGATGTAAAAATAAGGAAAAATTATGGCTAAAAAGTTAATTGATGTAATGGATACCACATTTAGAGATGGTTTTCAATCTGTTTATGGTGCTAGAGTTTTAATGAATGACTTTTTTCCTGCCCTAGAAGCAGCTAAAGAAGCAGACATTAAACATTTTGAATTTGGCGGTGGAGCTAGATTTCAAAGCTTATTTTTTTATTTAAATGAAAATGCCTTTGAAATGATGGATAAATTTAGAGCCATCGTTGGAAAAGAAGCAAATTTGCAAACTCTTGCAAGAGGGGTTAATACTGTAGCACTTGATACAGGTAGTAAAGAAATTATTGACTTGCATGCAAAAATGTTTGCAAAACATGGCACAACTACCATAAGAAATTTTGATGCATTAAATGATGTAAATAATTTAAAATTTAGTGGAGAATGTATAGTTAAGCATGGTTTAAAACATGAAATTACTATTACTTTAATGGATTTACCTCCAAAATGTAAAGGCGCGCATGATGTGCCTTTTTATGAAAGAATTTTAAAAGAAATCCTACAAGCTCAAATTCCTTTTGATAGTATTTGTTTTAAAGACGCAAGTGGAACTTCAAATCCAAATAAAATTTATGAAGTTATTAAAATGGCTAGAAAAAACTTGCCTGAAAATATGCATATAAGATTACATACGCATGAAACTGCAGGGGTGAGTATAGCATGCTATTTAGCAGCTTTAGAGGCAGGTGTTGATGGTATAGATTTAGCTGCTGCTCCTGTTAGTGGTGGTACTTCTCAACCTGATATTTTAACCATGCTTCATGCTTTAAAAGGAAGTAATTTTGATCTTGGTTTGGATGAAGAAAAAATTTTAAAATACGAAGAAGCGCTAAAAGATTGTTTAAAAGATTATTTTTTACCACCTGAAGCAACAGCGGTAAACCCTTTAATACCTTTTTCGCCTATGCCAGGTGGAGCATTAACCGCTAATACACAAATGATGAGAGATAATAATATTTTAGATAAATTTCCTCAAGTTATAAAAGCCATGCAAGAAGTGGTAGAAAAAGGTGGTTATGGTACTTCGGTTACTCCTGTATCACAGTTTTATTTCCAACAAGCTTTTAATAATGTAATGTTTGGTCCTTGGAAAAAAATCGCAGATGGATATGGTAAGATGGTTTTAGGATATTTTGGAAAAACTCCCGTTGCTCCAGATTCTGAAGTAGTTAAGCTTGCAAGCGAGCAATTAAAATTAGAGCCAACTACAAAATTAGCCACAGATATTGCCGATGCAGATGAGAGTAAAAGTATAGCTTATATTAAAAACTTATTAGAAAAAGAAAATTTAGAAACAAGCGAAGAAAATATTTTTATCGTTGCAGCTTGTAAAGAAAAAGGCATAGCTTTCTTAAAAGGCGAAGCTAAGGTTAATGTTAGAAAGAATAGCAAATTAAAACCAAGTCTTGTTAATGAAAATCAATTTACCGTTTCAGTTAATGGTAATAAATACCATGTAGAAGTAAGTGCAGGTTTTGATAGAGATGTTAATGTTAAAAGTGCTGTAAAAGTAAGTAGTAACAACGCAGAAGCTAAAAAAGTCCAAGCGGGTGATAATGCTATCGTTGCAAGTATGAATGCAAATGTATTTAAAATTTTAGTCAAAGAAAATGATAGTGTAAAAGCAGGACAAGTCGTAGCTGTACTTGAGGCTATGAAAATGGAGATTGAAGTTAGCGCAAGTAAAGATGGAGAAATTGCAGAACTTTTAGTAAATGCCGGTGAGAGTGTAAGTGAAGGCCAGGCTTTAATGACTTATAAATAAGGAGGCAAAAATGATAGGTTTAGAAAATTTAGGTTTAGAAAATATCGGACAAGTTTTTCATAATCTTAGTTATGATGAGCTTCTAAAACATGAAAAAAACAACAATGAAGGTGTATGTACTAAAAATGGTACCTTTAGTGTGGATACGGGAATTTTTACCGGAAGAAGTCCTAAGGATAAATATTTTGTAAAACAAGATCCTTCACAAAAATATATTGCTTGGGGTAAGATTAATCAACCTATTAGTGAAGAATTATTTGAAAAACTTTTAGCAAAAGCTAAAAAGCAACTTAGTAATAGTGATATTTATATTCAAGATGCATATTGTGGAGCTTCATTAAAAAGTCGTAAAGCTGTGCGTTTTGTAACGCAAATTGCATGGCAAGCGCATTTTGTAAAAAATATGTTTATTCGTCCAAAAGAAGAAGATCTTAAAGAGTTTAAGCCTGATTTTGTGGTATATAATGCTTGTAAATGTGCGAATGAAGACTATAAAAAAGATGGTTTAAATTCAGAGGTTTTTGTTATTTTTAACATAGAAAAAAATATAGCAGTAATTGGTGGAACTTGGTATGGTGGAGAGATGAAAAAAGGAATTTTCTCTATGATGAATTACTGGCTTCCACTAGAAAATAAACTTTCTATGCATTGTAGTGCTAATGTTGGAGAAAAAGGTGATGTGGCGCTTTTCTTTGGACTTAGTGGCACAGGTAAAACCACTCTTTCAACCGATCCAAAAAGAAAATTAATAGGCGATGATGAGCATGGTTGGGATGATGAGGGTGTGTTTAATTTTGAAGGAGGTTGTTATGCAAAATGTATCAATCTTGATCCTCAAAGTGAGCCAGAAATTTATGGAGCTATAAAGCAAAATGCACTTTTAGAAAATGTAGTTTTAAAAGATGATTTAAGTGTTGATTTTAATGATGGTTCTAAAACTGAAAATACTAGAGTTTCTTACCCGATAGAACATATTTTAAATCATGAACCAAGTCTTAGCGCAGGTCATCCTAGTAATATCATTTTCCTTTCAGCGGATGCTTTTGGCGTTTTACCTCCGGTTAGTAAACTTAGTAAAGAACAAGCAATGTATTATTTTCTAAGTGGTTATACTGCTAAAGTAGCAGGAACTGAAAGAGGTATTACTGAGCCTGTTGCGACTTTTTCAGCTTGTTTTGGGGAAGTGTTTTTGCCATTACACCCAACTGTTTATGCAAAACTTTTGGGCGAAAAAATCAGCAAGCATAATGTGAATGTTTATCTAGTAAATACCGGTTGGAGCGGTGGAGCTTATGGTGTAGGCAAAAGAATGAGTATTAAAGCTACTAGAGCTTGCATTAATGCGATTTTAGATGGTAGCATACAAAATTGTGAGTTTGAAAACTATGATTTATTTAATCTTGCAGTTCCAAAAGAATTAGCAGGTGTAGAAAGTAAGCTATTAAATCCTATTAATACTTGGGAAGATAAAAAAGCTTATGAGGAAACCAAATTAAAGCTTGCGAAAATGTTTATAGAAAATTTCAAACGCTATGAAGATGTAAAAGAAGGAGCAGAATTTAAATTAGCTGGTCCTGCTATCTAAAAAGAGTTAAGCTCTTTTTAGAATAGTGATTCAGGGTTGATTTGGGCTTCTTTATTTTTTGGAAGCTCAAATCCACCTAACATATGAAAATGCAAATGAAAAACTTCTTGTCCGCTATTTTTTCCACAATTTGTGATTAATCTATATCCACTTTTATCAAGTCCTAAAAGAGTAGCTAATTCTTGAATGAATTGTGTCATTTCGCTCATTAATTCAGGTCTTAATTCTTGAAAGTTTTCAAAATGCTCTTTTGGAATGATTAAAATATGAATAGGTGCTTTAGGATTGATATCATGAAAAGCTAAAAATTTTTCACTTTCTAAAACTTTATTAGCAGGGATTTTTCCTTCTACGATTAGTTCAAATACGGTTTTTTCTCTCATTTAGTAGTCCTTTTTTTATTATTTTTGCTAATTTTAAATAATTTTACATTAGAATGTTTAAAAAAAATTTAGTTGGAGCTAAAATTGCAAGATATGATAGAAAAAATTGCTTCTGTAAATACTTTAGCAGAGCTTGAAAATATAAAAGTAAGTGTTTTAGGAAAAAAAGGTATTTTGACTTTAGAATTTGCAAAGTTAAAAGATTTGCAAGGTGAAGAAAAAAAAGAATTTGCCAATGGTTTAAATAAAACAAGAGATGAATTTAATGAAGCTTATCAAATAAAATTAAAAGAATTAGAAGAAAAAGCTTTAAATGAAAAAATGAAACAAGATGTGCAAGATTTTAGCTTTTTTGATGAAACTTCAAATGCAGGTGCTTTGCACCCAATCATGCAAACTATGGATAAAATCATAGAATATTTTACAGCTTTAAATTTCAGTATAGAAAAAGGGCCTTTGATCGAGGATGATTTTCATAATTTTGAAGCATTGAATTTACCACAAAATCATCCTGCAAGAGATATGCAAGATACTTTTTATTTTGAAGATAAAACCTTGCTTAGATCTCAAACTTCTCCAGTGCAAATTAGAACTATGCTATCTCAAAAACCACCTATTAGAATGATAGCACCAGGTGCAGTTTTTAGAAGAGATTTTGATATTACACATACGCCTATGTTTCATCAAGTAGAAGGACTTGTGGTAGAAGAAGGCGATAAGGTAAATTTTGCAAATTTAAAAGATATGCTAGAGCATTTTTTAAAACATATGTTTGGCGATGTAAAAGTGCGTTTTAGACCAAGCTTTTTTCCTTTTACAGAGCCATCTGCTGAAGTAGATATTTCTTGTGTGTTTTGTAAAGGTTGTGGATGTAGGGTTTGTAAGCAAACAGGATGGCTTGAAGTTTTAGGATGTGGCGTTGTTGACCCTAATGTTTATAAATTTGTTGGTTATAAAAATGTAAGTGGTTATGCTTTTGGTTTGGGTGTGGAGCGTTTTGCTATGCTTTTACATAAAATTCCTGATTTGCGTTCTATGTTTGAAGGTGATTTAAGATTATTGGAGCAATTTAGATGATTATTAGTAGAAATTGGTTAAATGAATGGATTGATTTAAGTGAAATATCAACACAAACTATAGTAAATACTTTAAATTCCATAGGATTAGAGGTTGATAGTTTCAAAAGTGTTAAAGCTCCCCAAAAAGTTGTAATAGGTAAGGTTTTAGAAAAAGTTAAACATGAAAATTCAGATAAATTGAATATTTGTAAAGTAGATGTTGGGAATGAAATCTTACAAATTGTTTGTGGTGCAAAAAATGTTGATAAAGATCAATTTGTAGCCGTATCTTTAGTAGGTGCAGTGCTTCCTAGCGGACTTGAGATAAAACCTGCCAAACTTAGAGGGGTTGAATCTATGGGTATGATTTGCTCTTCTAGTGAGCTTGGTTTTGGAAAAAGTAATGAAGGCATTATGGTTTTAGATGAAAGTATGGGAGAGTTAGTTTTAGGAAAAGCTCTTAATGAATATGATTTGTTTAATGATGAATTAATTGAAATAGAACTTACTCCAAATCGCGGGGATTGCTTGAGTTTATATGGTGTTGCTAGAGATTTAAGTGCAGCACTTGATTTAAATTTAAAAGAATTAAACCCTTTAAAAGAAAGTGAAAATAGCGTAGGTATAGGAAGAATACTAAGTGTTAAAAATCAAAGTGATGTTGAAGGATTTTTTGCTTATAAGGCACTAGAGATTAAAGAAGAATTTAAGTTAAATATCACGATACAAATTCGTCTTGCTTTGATTGAAGCATATAAAAATAACAACATAGAAAATCTTTTAACTTATGCAACTCATGCAAGTGGAGTGATTTTTTGTGCTTATGATTTTCATAAGCTTTGTCAAGATTGTCAAATTGATGAAAAGATTGTTTTAGAGATTAAAACTCAAGAGCATGGAGAGTATGGGGTTTATTATAAAGATGAGTTGATTGCTTTAGCAGGTATAGAGCAAGAAGATAAATTTAAAATTAATGATGAGAGTAAAATCATCATTATAGAAGCAAACTATACTCATCCTCAAACTATAGCAAATGCAATAGCCTTTTATAAAAAGAAAAATGATACTATATATCGTTCTTTAAGAGGCAGTGAGCCTAAGCTTTCTTTGGGAATGGAGTATTTATTTAATGAGTGCTTAAAAATTAGTGCAATGGGTGTTTTTTCAGGAAGCCAACAAGTTTTTAAAGAAAATGAAGCAAATATTATTGGGATTTTTGGTACAGAGATTGATAAAATCATTGGTATGCCTATAGATAAAAATAATTTAGTCAAAATTCTTAGAAAACTAGGCTTTGAAATAAGTGTGGTAAATGATGAACAATTTAATATTAAAATTCCACTTCACCGTAGTGATATAGTAAATATAGCTGATATTAGTGAAGAAATAGTAAGAATTATCGGTATTGATAATATCCCATCAAAAGCTTTAGAATTTAGAGAAAAAAATCGCTTAAATCAAGTATATTTTGATTATCAAGAGCTTAAAAATTTAAGATTAAAAGCAAGTAATAATGGATATTTTGAAAGTGTGCATTATGTTTTGGATAATGAAGAAGAATTAAGTCAGCTAGGATTTAAATGTATTAAAAACAAACTCATTAATCCTATTACTAACGAACTTAATACTTTAAGAAGTACTTTAATAAATCATCTTTTAAATGCAGTAAGCTTTAATCTAAGAAATTCAAAAAAGAAAATCAAGCTTTTTGAGTGTGGTAGTGTTTTTGATGAGTTTTCAAACGAGCATGCTAAATTTGCGATGATCTTTAGTGGTTACAAAGAAGAAGCTAAAATCACAAATAAGGCCAAACCTGTTTTGGTAGATTTTTATACCTTTTTAGCAGAATTAAAAAGCATTATAGGTGAGTTTAGTTTACAAAAATCAGAATATGCATTTTTAAGCCCATATGAACAAGCAAATGTATATAAAAATGGCAAGCGTATAGGGTTTATAGGTAGAGTGCATTTAAGTATAGAAAATGAAAGAGATTTGACTAAAACTTATATTTGCGAGCTTGATTTAGAAGGCTTAAAACAAGACTTTAAAACCGCTAAAGCTTATTCTAAATTTCCATCTATGAGCAGGGATTTAAGTATAGTTATACCTAAGGGTTTTGAATATGAAAAAATCAAACACACTATTGCTAAATTAGATATTGAAAGATTAGAAAGTTTTAGAGTGGTAGATTTATATACAGATGAGAATTTAGGCGATTTTTATAGCTTGACCATTAATTTAGTATTTAGAGATTTTGAAAAAACCTTAGAAGATAATATTATCCTTGAATATATTGATAAAATCATCAAAGCTTTAGATGATGAGCATGGTTTAAAACTTCGATGAAAATCAGTCCTATTGGTTCTTTTACAGCAGAGCTTGAAGATATAGCTTCTGATAAGTCTATATCTCATCGCTTTGCTATTTTTTCTTTACTCACTCAAGGAACTTGCAAAATTAAAAATTATTTAAAAGCACAAGATACTTTACATACTTTAGCAATTATTCAAGCTTTGGGAGCTGAGGTTGAAGAAATTGATGGATTAATTTGCATTAAAGCTCCAAAATATATAAAATCTCCAAATTGTGTTTTAGATTGTGGCAATTCAGGTACAGCTATGAGACTTTTAATAGGTCTTTTAAGTGCCATTGAAGATGAATTTTTTGTTCTTAGTGGGGATTGTTATTTAAATGCTAGGCCGATGAGGCGTGTAAGTGAGCCTTTGATGAGTTTAGGGGCTAAAATTTATGGAAGAGCTAATGCAAATTTAGCACCTATTTGTATACAAGGAGCTAAGTTGGATGGTTTTGATTTTAGTAGTAATATTGCTTCAGCTCAGGTAAAATCGGCTTTAATTTTAGCAGCTTTATTTGCCAAAAAAGAAAGTTATTTTAAAGAAATTGAGCTTTCAAGAGATCATAGTGAGATTATGCTTAATAAAATGGGAGCTTGTATTGAATATTTAAATGAGGAAAAAACTTTTATCAAAATAAATCCTTTAAAAGAAAAATTAAAAGCATTTGAAGTATGTGTGCCAAATGATCCATCATCGGCATTTTATTTTGCTTTAGCTGCTTGTATTTTACCTCATTCAAAAGTAGTTTTAAAAAATGTTTTGTTAAATAAAACACGCATTGAGGCCTTTAAAATTTTAGAAAAAATGGGTGCAAAAATCACTTATAATGTTATCAATGAAGATTTTGAAAGTATTGGAGAAATTTGCGTTGAAAGTGCGCCTTTAAAGGCGGTAAATGTGAGTGAAAATATCGCATGGTTGATTGATGAAATTCCAGCTTTGGCCATAGCTTTTGCTTGTGCAAAGGGAAAAAGCGTTATAAAAAATGCTAAAGAATTGCGCGTAAAAGAAAGCGATAGAATCAAATCAATTGTATTAAATTTGCAAAAATGTGGCATAAAGGTAAAAGAATTTGAAGATGGTTTCGAAGTAGAAGGTGGCGAAGCTAAAAGTGCTAAAATAGAAAGCTTTGGAGATCATAGAATTGCGATGAGTTTTTTAATTTTAGGTTTAAGATGTGGAATGGAAGTGGATGATAGTGAATGTATTAAAACTTCTTTTCCAAATTTTATTGAGATTTTAAAGCAAATAGGAGCTAAATTTGGAGATTGAACTAGCAAAAAGCTATGGATTTTGTTTTGGGGTAAAAAGAGCTATTAAAAAGGCTGAACAGATTAAAGATGCAGCTACCATAGGCCCTTTAATTCATAACAATGAAGAAATCACAAGACTTTGGAAAAATTATAATGTTAAAACATTAAATGATATCAATGAATTAAGCACAGAAAAAAAAGCTATCATTAGAACCCATGGTATTACAAAGCAAGATTTAGAAAAATTAAAACAAAAAGATATAGAAATTTTTGATGCAACTTGTCCTTTTGTGACTAAACCTCAAAAAATTTGTGAGCAAATGAGCAATGAAGGCTATGAAGTTGTAATTTTTGGAGATGAAAATCATCCTGAAGTAAAAGGGGTGAGAAGTTATGTAAGTACTAAGGCTTATGTAGTGCTTGATGAAAAAGAGTTGCTTGATATTAAATTGCCTTCTAAAATTGCAGTGGTATCACAAACTACAAAAAAGATAGAAAAATTTATGGAGATTGTGAATTTTTTAATGCTTAGAGTTAAAGAAGTGCGTGTTTTTAATACCATATGTGATGCGACTTTTAAAAATCAAGAAGCAATCAATGAGCTTGCTAAAAAAAGTGATGTAATGATAATAGTTGGAGGAAAAAATTCAGCTAATACTAAGCAACTTTTTTTAATAGCAAAAAATTACTGCGAGGATAGCTATTTAATCGAAAATGAAAAAGAAATTCAAAAAGAATGGTTTAGTGGCAAAGAAAAATGCGGTATTAGTGCAGGTGCTTCTACACCGGATTGGGTGATTGATTTGGTTTTGGAAAAAATCAAAGAATATACCAAAATTAACTAAGTTTAAAGAAAACAATACTATAATCAAGAATTAAAATTTAAAACAAAGGACCACGATGAGCGAGGTGAACAAAAAAGTTCAAAACAGACTAGAGGATATTATCATAGAAGAAGATTTTGAGCAAATGCTTGAAGAATCTTTTAAGTCTGATGAGGAGGCAACTACACAGGGTATAATTGTCGCGATTAAAGGCGATGAAGTATTTGTAAATGTAGGGCAAAAATCAGAAGGTATTTTAGCAATAGAAGAAATTCAAAACGACAAAGGCGAATTTATCTTCAAAGAAGGCGATGCATTAGAAGTTGCTATAGTGGGTTCTCGCGGTGGCAGATCTTTACTTTCTCATAAAAAAGCTTTAAGAAAGCAAAAAGTTAAAGAATTTATTGATAATTATAAAGATGATGAAAGTATGTTTGATGTGAAAATCATTGGTAAAAATAGAGGTGGCTTTGTGGCTGTGGATGAAAATGGAGTAGAATTTTTCTTGCCAAAATCACAAAGTAGCTTTAAAGATTCAAATAACATCATCAATAAAACTTTCAAAGTTAAAATCATCAAAATAGATAAAGAAGCTCAAAGTATAGTAGTTTCTAGAAAAAAAATAGTAGATGAAGAAAGAAAAAAACGCAAAGAGATTATCTCAAATGTGTTAAACCAAGAAGAAATTATAGAAGGCATTGTTAAAAAAATCACTACCTATGGTATGTTTGTTGATGTAGGCGGTGTTGATGGTTTGGTTCACTATAGTGAAATTTCTTACAAAGGGCCAGTAAATCCTAGTTCATTGTATAATGAGGGCGATAAGGTTCCTGTAAAAGTGATTAAATATGATAAAGATAAAAAACATCTTTCTTTATCTATCAAACTTGCTATGCCTGATCCTTGGGATGAAATTAAAGATGGTTTAGAGGTTGGTGACACTATTAAGGTTACAGTTTCAAATATAGAGCCATATGGTGCTTTTGTTGATTTGGGAAATGATATAGAAGGATTTTTACATATAAGTGAAATTTCTTGGGATAAAAATGCTAAAAATCCAAAAGATTATATTAGCGAAGGCCAAGAGCTTGATGTAGAAGTAATTGAGATTAATGCTAAAGAAAGAAGACTTAGAGTTTCTTTAAAAAATTTATTAGCAAAACCTTTTGATGAGTTTTTAAAATCACATAAAGTAGGTGATGTGGTAAAAGGTAGTGTTACTTCTGTGACTAATTTTGGTGCCTTTGTAAAAATTGCAAACTTAGAAGGTTTATTGCATAATGAAGACGCTTCATGGAATAGAAACGATAAATGCAAAGATATGTATAAAGTTGGTGATGTTATAGAAGTTAAAATCATCAAGCTTGACAAAGAAAATCAAAAAATTTCTTTAAGCACTAAAGAATTGCAAAAAAGTCCTGTACAAGTTTATGCACAAAAACACCAAGTGAATGATATTATCTCAGGAAAAATTAGAGATATTAAAGATTTTGGAGTTTTTGTAGAGCTTGAAGAGGGTGTTGATGCGCTAATCCACAAAGAAGATTTAGGTAATATTGATTTTTCAAGTTTAAAAGTAGGCGATACAATAGAAGCTTTAATTGTTTTCATTGATGAAAAGAAAAATAGAATTCGTTTAAGCGTAAAAAGTCTTGCAAGAATGAAAGAAAGAGAAGCGTTAAACGAAATCAATGATAATGATAAAGTAACTTTAGGTGATATTATCAAAGATCAACTTTTATAATAACAAATGAAAAAATATACCCTTTATGGTATTTTAGGCTTTTTAAGCCTAGCTTTGATTGTTGCTTTTGTTTTTATGGTGAGATATGTAAATGTTGGAAATTTACCTATCTCACAAAATGTTAAATATTCTTTTGATGAGATAAAAAAAGAATTGCCACAAACTTGGCAAGATAAGCTTTCAAATCTTAAAATTAATGATTTTTCTCCAGCAGCGAATGAATTTTATATGAGTTTTAATATGGATGATTCTGTGGTAAAACCAAAACAAAAATTTTATATGCTCGATGTAAATAAAAACGATGTTTATTCTATGTTTTGTTTAAAGCAAACTTTGCATTCTTTTTTTATCAAATACACTTTAACACAAAGCAAAGATGAAGTGGCAATTTATTTAGATACAAATAATGAAAAAGTTTTAAACGCACTGATCGACAAATTAAAAATTTACAACATAAATGCAAAATTAAAGGAGGTTTGGTTATGAAAAAAATTATTGTATGTGATGCAATATTAGACAAAGGTGTGGAGCTTTTAAGAAAAGCTGATGATGTAGAACTTATTGAAGCAGCGCATTTACCTAAAGATGAGCTTTTAACAAAATTAAGTGATGTAGATGTAGCTATTACTAGAAGTTCGACAGATGTGGATTTGAAATTTATCAATGCATGTTCTAATTTAAAAGCTTTAGTTAGAGCAGGTGTTGGGGTTGATAATGTTGATATAGATGAATGCTCTAAAAAAGGCATTATAGTTATGAATGTACCAACGGCTAATACTATAGCAGCAGTCGAACTTACTATGAATCATCTATTATGTTCTGCAAGATCTTTTGTAAATGCCCATAATTTTTTAAAAATACAAAGAAGATGGGAAAGAGAAAAGTGGTATGGTGTTGAACTTATGAACAAAACTTTAGGGGTAATAGGTTTTGGCAATATAGGTTCAAGAGTAGCTGTACGCGCAAAAGCTTTTGGTATGAAAGTTATAGCTTATGATCCTTATGTGGTAGCTTCTAAAATGACTGATTTGGGTATTGAATGTGTGAATTCTTTAGATACAATTTTAACTCAAAGTGATTTTATTACTATACATACACCAAAAACAAAAGAAACAACAGATATGATTTCTTTTGAAGAAATTTCTAAAATGAAAGATGGTGTAAGATTGATAAATTGCGCCAGAGGTGGTCTTTATAATGAAGATGCATTGTGTGAGGGGTTAAAAAGTGGTAAAATAGCTTGGCTTGGTATCGATGTGTTTAATAAAGAACCAGCAACTAATCATCCATTTTTAGACTTTGAAAATGTTTCTGTTACTTCTCATCTTGGTGCAAATACCTTAGAAAGTCAAGAAAATATAGCTATCCAAGCATGCGAGCAAGCTTTAAATGCCGCAAGAGGAATTTCTTATCCTAATGCTTTAAATTTACCAATTAAAACTGAAGATTTGCCAAGTTTTGTAGCGCCTTATATTGAGCTTATTTCTAAAATGGGCTTTTTGGCTGCTCAGCTTGATAAAACTCCTATTAAGGCTATTAAACTTGAGAGCGAAGGACAAATTAGTGAATATAATGAGTCTTTGCTAACTTTTGCAACAGTGAGTGTTTTAAGAGGAATTTTAGGTGAAAATATTAATTATATTAACGCACATTTTGTAGCTAAAGATAAGGGCGTGGAGCTTTCTTCTTGTATTTTACCAAGTAGTGGTTATAGTAATAAAATCACCATAAAGGTAATCACAGACAATTCTAACCTTTCTATTTCAGGAACTATTTTTGGTGAAAATGAACAAAGAATAGTAGAATTAAATGGTTTTGATGTAGATTTTAAACCAAAAGGGAAAATGATAATTTTAAATAACAATGATATACCAGGAGTTATTGCTAATGTTAGCGGAATTTTAGCTAAAAATAATGTCAATATAGCTGATTTTAGACTTGGTAGAAATGGCTTTGGAAAAGCTTTAGCTGTGATTTTGCTTGATGCAAAAATTTCAAAAGCTTTGCTTGAAGAATTAAGAGCAGTTGATGCTTGCATTTTTGCAGAATATGCAGAAATTTAAGGCTTTTTATAAGCCTTAATTGTTACAATTATTTTTTAATTTTAAAATTAAGGAAAATATATGGCTTCTTATGGAATGGGAGATTTAAAAAAAGGTTTAAAAATAGAAATTGATGGTATTCCTTTTAAAATCGTAGAATATCAACACGTAAAACCAGGAAAAGGTCCTGCTTTTGTACGTATTAAAATTAAATCTTTTATCGATGGTAAGGTTTTAGAAAAAACTTTCCATGCAGGAGATAAATGCGAATCTCCAAATTTAGAAGAAAAACAAATGCAATATCTATATGATGATGGTGAAAATTGTCAATTTATGGATACTCAAACTTATGAGCAAGTTGCAATTAGCGATGAAGATGTGGGTGAAGCTAAAAAATGGATGCTTGATGGAACCATGGTGGATGTTTTATTCCACAATGGAAAAGCAATAGGTGTGGAAGTGCCTCAAGTAATGGAACTTAAAATTATCGAAACAGCACCAAATTTCAAAGGTGACACTCAAGGCTCAAACAAAAAACCAGCTACTTTAGAAACAGGTGCAGTAGTGCAAATTCCTTTCCATGTACTAGAAGGAGAAGTAATCCGTGTTGATACTGTGCGTGGAGAGTATATAGAAAGAGCAAATAAATAATCCCTTATTTTAAGGGATTATAAAGTTCTTAATTTGTTAATCTCATCTCTAAGCATTGCTGCTTTCTCAAACTCAAGATTTTTAGCCGCTTCTAGCATTTGTTTTCTTAATTCTTTTACTATTTTGGCGCGTTCTTTTGCAGGCATTTTTTCAAGTTCTTTGCCTTTGCGATAAATTTCTCCTTGCTCAAGTTCATGTTTTAAACTTTCTTCTATATTTCTTTTTACTGAGGTTGGTGTGATGTTGTGCTTTTTATTATAAGCTTCTTGTAGGGTTCTTCTTTCATTAGTAGTATCGATAGCTTCTTGCATAGATTTTGTGATTTTTTTGGCAAAAAGTAAAACTTTCCCATTAACATTTCTAGCAGCACGCCCCATCGTTTGAATGAGTGCAGTGGTACTTCTTAAAAAGCCTTCTTTATCTGCATCCATAATGGCTATAAGAGAAACTTCAGGCAAGTCAAGTCCTTCTCTTAAAAGATTAATTCCGATTAAAATATCAAAAGCACCACTTCTTAAACCACGGATGATTTCATTACGCTCTATTGCGTCAATTTCTGAATGCATGTATTTTACTTTTAAGCCAAGTTCTAAGTAGTATTTACTAAGCTCTTCAGCCATTTTTTTAGTTAAAACGGTTATTAAAACTCTTTCATTACGCTCTATAACTTTTTTAGCTTCATCATATAAAATTTCTACTTGATTTTCACTATCTTTGATTTCTATTTTAGGATCTAAAAGCCCTGTTGGACGCATGATTTGATAAAAAATATTTTCTTTGCTTAATTCTAGTTCTAAAGGTGCAGGTGTGGCTGAAACAAATAAAAATTTACAATTTTTATTAATAAATTCATCAAACATCAAAGGTCTATTATCTAAGGCACTTGGCAAGCGAAAACCATAATCAACCAAAGTTTGCTTTCTGCTTCTATCCCCTGCAAACATTCCGCGAAATTGTGGCAAAGATACATGAGATTCATCTACAATGACTAAAAAATCTTGATTTTTAATGGCAAAATAATCAAAAAGCGTATAAGGTGTATCGCCGCTCTTAAGCCCTGTTAAATGCAAGGCATAATTTTCAACTCCTTTGCACATGCCAGTACTTTGAAGCATTTCAAGGTCAAATTCTACCCTTTGTTTTAGTCTTTGTGCTTCTACGAGTTTATTTTCATTTTCAAAATAAGCAAGGCGTTTATTTAATTCAGCTTTTATACCTTTTATAGCCTCTTTAAGTCTAGCTTCACCTACGCTAAATTGACTAGTTGGATAAAGTATAAATTTTTTTAAGTCTTTACCTTTTTTATTTTCTAAGATATTATAATGATACATCGCCTCAAGTTCATCGCCAAAAAATTCAAGTCTAATAGCTTCATCCTCATAATAAGCTGGATATATATCTACTATATCTCCATTGACTCTAAAATCAGCTCTGTCAAAGAAATTATCATTGCGTTTATAACCCATATCTACAAGTTTTTTTAAAAGTTCTTTTTGATTTATTTGCATATTAAGCTCTAAAATCAAAACCATACCCACATACTCACTTGGATTTCCCAAACCATAATTTGCTGAAACACTAGCTATGCAAATAACATCATCATAACTTAAAAGCGAAGCGCTTGCGCTTAATCTTAATCTTTCTAAATCTTCATTAGTGGAACTATCTTTTTCTATAAAAACATCCGTTCTTGGTATATAAGCTTCTGGTTGATAATAATCATAATAGCTTATAAAATACTCCACATGATTATTTGCAAAAAAACCTTTAAATTCACTATAAAGTTGCGCACATAAACTTTTATTGTGACTCATGATAAGAGTAGGCATGTTTAAGTTTTTAATGATATTTGCCATAGTGAAAGTTTTTCCACTACCTGTAACACCTAGTAAGGTTTGGTATTTATTACCCGCTTTAATGCTTTTTACTATACCATCAATGGCTTGTTTTTGATCAGGACTTGGTTTAAAATCACTAGTAAGTTCAAACATAAATTTTCCTAACTTGTATTTTTGCTAATTTTACACAAAATTTTTTGTAAAAATTTAAATTTTAAAACAAAAAGCTATGCAAAATTAAATTTTTTTTTGTTACAATTATGTGTTTAAAATACTCTAAATATAAAATCAATAAAGGCAAGAAAATATGTATGATGAAAGAATAATCAACACAATGACAGATAAAGTAAATGAGCTTTTGGCTAAATATAATGAAGTATGTGAAATAAATGAAAATTTAAGAAATGAATTAGTAAGTGTAAAAGCACAAAATGAAGCTAAAAATAATCAAATCGCGCGTTTAGAAGAAGAGCTTAAAAATAAAAATATTGAAAGTGAAGATGTGATCAAAAAAATAGAGGCAGTTCTTGGCAAACAATAACCAAAGAAAAGTTACAATTAATGTCTATGCAAAAGACTTTGTTGTAACATGCAGCAATGAATTTGCAAATCATCTTGAAGATGAAATTGCTTTAATTTCTGGAGGCACAGGCAAGATAGAGCTTGCAAATTTCATTAATGCTTTTGTGAAACTTAGCTACGAAAACTATATCTTAAAAAAAGAACTCAATAAACTTATCAATACTATCGATGAAGAAATAAAATAAATGCAAATAAAAAAAGCTTTTACTTTGATAGAGCTTGTTTTTTGTATGATGATTATTGCTATTCTTAGCGTAATTGCTTATCCGTATTTTTCTTTTGGAAAAAACGATGCTAAACTCATTCAAGTAAAAAGTGAGGTGGAGCTTATCAATGCTTCTTTGTCTTTACTTAGAAATCAGTTTTTATTTAAAGAAAGTAAGGATTTTCCAGCAATTTTAGATGAAGCTTTGATAAATAGTGAAAATCAAAAATTATTTGTATGTTCTAATTTTCAAAATCATAAAAATACAAAACAATGCACTTACAGCGTTTTAGAAAAACCAATCATTTCATCTAAAAAATCGTGGATGAAAACAACAAATACTCAATATAGATTTTTCATAAATACTAAAAATTACATAGATTTTTCTTATAATAGTGAAAAAGTTTTTTTAGAATGTGTGAGTTTAAATTGTAAGGATTATGGGTTTTGAACTTTTATCAACTTGCTATTAAAGGATATTATTTAGATACCTTAACTTATGAAAGTGAAGAAGAATTTGAAATTTTAGATGAGGTGGTAGTTGATCTTGCAAGGAAAAAAAATCTCAAAGCTATAATTTTACAAAAATGCTCAAATCCTGATTTTAAAACCCAAGCTATAAAAGAAAAAACAGGTTTTAAGCTAATGCAATACCAATACGAACTTGCTCAGTTTATTGCTTATTATTATGCTAGTAAAATAGCTTTTGTTTTGGGCATGTTTGAAAGCATTAAAGAGTATAAAAATGAAAAAATTCATATAGAAAAAACACCTATTTTAAGTAAAAACCAGCAAGAGGCTTTGGAATTTATAAAAACCAAACAAACTAGTTTGCTATTTGGTGATACAGGAAGTGGTAAAACTGAAATTTATATTAGCTTGATAAAAGAATATCTAGAGCAAGGAAAGCAGGTTTTGCTTTTAATGCCAGAAATCGCTCTAACTCCACAAATGCAAAAAAGATTAAAAGTGTATTTTGGCGAGCATTTTTTCTTGTGGCATTCTAAAATTACTAAGAAAAAAAAGCAAGAATGTTTGCAAGATTTAGCAAATTCAAAAGCTCTTTTAGTGGTGGGAGCTAGGTCGGCTTTGTTTTTGCCTTTTGAGAATTTAGGTTTGATTATTATTGATGAGGAGCATGATAATTCTTATAAAGCTTCTAATAATCCAAAAATCAATGCAAGAGATTTGGCTTTATTTATAGCAAAAAAAATGCATATAAAAGTTCTTTTAGGTTCTGCTACTCCAAGTGTTGTAAGTTTTTATAAACATCCTTGTTTTAGACTTAAAGGAACCTTTTTTGAAAGCAAAAAGCAGTTTTTGTATGATGAGAGTGAGCTTAGTGTTTCATCAAAATTGCTTTTAGAATTAAAAATTAGCTTAAGAAATAAAAAGCAAGCCGTGGTATTTTTACCTACAAGGGCAAATTTTAGACAAATTTTATGCAAAGAATGTGCTAATACCATTAAATGCCCTTTTTGTTCTATTGCTTTGAGTTTGCACAAAAATAAAAATGCATTAAAATGCCATTATTGTAATTTCACTAAAGAAATCGATCAAACCTGCCCAACTTGCAATGGAGTTATGCTTGAAGCTAAAAAAATGGGTACAGCAGAGCTTTGTGAGCTTTTAGAAAAAGAATTAGCCGAGTTTAATCCTATCATAAAAAGATTTGATAGTGATGAGATTAGCAGTGTAAAAAAGCTTGATATGATTTTAAAAGATTTTAACCAAGAAAAAATTGATATTTTAGTAGGCACTTCTATGCTTGCTAAAGGACATGATTATCATAATGTGGATTTGAGTGTGATTTTGGGGCTTGATGAGTACTTATTTAGACCTAATTTTAAAGCCTTAGAAGAGACTTTGGCTCTTGCTATGCAAGTAGCAGGTCGTGCAGGTCGAAAGGGTGAGGGTAGGGTGCTTTTGCAAACTAAGAATAGATCTTTTTTTGAAAAATATATACAAGATTATGATAGTTTTTTAAAAGATGAATTAAATGCTAGAAGTGAGCTTTACCCTCCATTTAAAAGACTTTTAAGGATAATTATTGAAGATGAGGATAAAAACAAAGCTTTAAATTTGTGTGAATTTATAGCTAATAAAGTTCAAGAATTAAAACAAGTGCAATTAGTAGGACATGGTGCTTGTGGCATTGAAATGCTAAATAAAAAATGGCGTTTTTATGTATTATTGCGTGCTAATACTCATCAAGAACTTGTAAAATTTGAGCATTTTGCTTTAAATTTTAAAAATATTACTTGCGATATAGATCCGGTTGACTTTTCTTAAAAAATATATTTATTTATAAATAATTATTATTTTATAATAAAAACAATATTTTATTTTTAATTTTAAATTTATTTTGATAAGAATATACTTTTTTAATTTCTTAAATTTAAAGGAGAGAAAATGAAAAAGTTTAGTTTTCTTACAAGTTGTGTACTTTTTGGTGCTTTGCTTAATAATGCTTTGGCTTGCACTACTATTTTAGTACCAAATGAAGCAAGTAAAGATGGCTCTATGCTAGTTGCAAGAAGTGCTGATAGTAAAGCAGATAAAGCACAGGTTTTTTTAATCCATCCAAGAGTTGAAAATCAAAAAGGTATTTATAGCACTAAAGCACATCAAGGAATGAATGATTTTACCCACCCTTTACCTGCTAAATCTTTTCAATATAGCACTATAGCTAATTGGCAAAGTAAATTACATGGTGCTACTGGTTTTAATGAAAAGGGTGTTGGGATAAGTGCTACTGAATCAATTTATGCAAAAGATGAACTTTTAAAATTTGATCCTTATAATGAAAAAAATGGTATTAGTGAAGATGATATTTTAGATGTTTTGCTTCCAAGAATTAAAAGTGCAAAAGAAGGTGTTTTGTTATTGGGTGATATTATAGAAAAGCAAGGAGCTGCTGAGGGTTTTGGAGTGGCTTTTGTGGATTCTAAAGAAATTTGGTATTTAGAAAGTGCCACAGCACATCAGTGGATGGCTGTAAAAATTCCTAATAATTCGTATTTTGTTAGCGCAAACCAGGGTAGGTTGAAGCAATTAAAATTCAACGATGAAAATACCTTGCATTCTAAAAATTTAATAAATTTTGCCGTCATTCATAAAGCGTATAATCCTAAAGTGGATAAGGATTTTGATTTTTTTAAAGTTTATACAAGAAATGATGATAGAGATTTAACTTATAATTATCCTAGAGTTTGGTGGATACAAAAAATGTTTAATCCATCTTTAAATCAAGATGTAAAAAATGGTGCTAATTTTAATGTGTTTTTACAACCTGAGCAAAAACTTAGTGTGGATGATTTAAAAAAAGCTTTAAGATCGCACTATGATGGAACAAAATATGATCCATATGCAAATTTCAATGAAAATGAAAACATTTACCGTGTTGTGAGTGTGTTTAGAACTTATGAATCTCACATTATGCAAGTTAGGCCGTGGCTTCCTAAAGAAATAGGTAGGTTAAATTATGTCGCAATAGGAATGGCTGATTTGAGTGTGTATTTGCCTTATTATTTTGGTAATGATGAGTTTATTGCAGGATATCAACAAGGAACAAATGAAGCTGATGATGAATCAATTTATTGGATTTATCGCAAGTTGCAAACTCTTGTAATGAGCGATTATAATAAATATGCTCCTATTGTAAAAAATGCTTATGCTAAATTTGAAAAAGATACATCTTTAAAACAAGAAGCTATGGAAAAAGAATATTTAAGTCTTTATAAAAAAGACAAGAATAAAGCAAAGCAAATTTTAGTTGATTTTTCATTACAAAATCAAAAGGAAGCTAAAAAACTTACTCAAGATTTAACAAATCAAATTTTTACTCTTTTAACAAGAGATACAGATATAAAATACAAATCTCTTAATAAAAATAAAAAAGATTAATAATATAGCCCATTTTTGGGCTATAATACTCTAAAATAATTTTAGAGTGATTTTAATGACAAGATATAAAACAAGACAAATAAAAGTAGGTAATGTTTTAATAGGTGGTGATGCTCCTATTTCAGTGCAATCTATGCTTTTTACTAAAACAAGAGATATTGAAGGTTGTTTAGAGCAACTTAATAGACTTTATTTTGCTGGCGCGAATATAGTGCGTTTAGCCTGTTTGGATATGGCAGATGCAAGAGCTTTAAAAGAAATTAAAGCAAAAAGCCCCTTACCTTTAATAGTGGATATACATTTTAATCACAAGCTAGCAGTCTTTTGCGCTGAATTTATCGATGGGGTGAGAATTAATCCAGGAAATATAGGCTCAAAAGAAAATATTAAAGAAGTGGTGCAAGCTTGTAAGCAAAGAAAAATTCCTATTAGAATAGGGGTAAATCATGGTTCTATAGAAAAACAATTTAGCGATAAATATGGTTATAATATAGAGGCTATGCTTGAGAGTGCTTTGTATAATATAAAATTACTAGAAGATTTAGACTTTTTTGACATTAAAATTTCTATGAAAACTTCAGATGTGCAAAATACTATAAAAGCTTATGAAGCTCTAAGACCACTTTGTGATTATCCGTTTCATTTAGGAGTTACTGAAGCAGGAACTAAATTTCATAGCACGGTTAAAAGCTCGATTGCCTTAGGAAATTTGCTTTTAAAAGGTATAGGCGATACAATGAGAGTTTCTATGACAGGGGAGCTTGAAGAAGAGATTAAAGTAGCAAGAGCGATTTTGCAAGATAGTGGAGTGCAAAAAAGTGGAGTAAATATCATCTCATGCCCAACTTGTGGAAGAATTCAAAGTGATTTGATTAAAGCGATTAAAATAGTAGAAGAAAAAACTAAGCATATAAAAGAGCCATTAAATATAAGTGTTATGGGTTGTGTTGTAAATGCCTTGGGTGAGGCTAAGGGTGCTGATGTGGCGATTGCTTTTGGAAAAAATCAAGGTTTAGTTATAAGACATGGCGAAGTAGTGGCAAAATTAAAAGAAGATGAGCTTGTGGATAGATTTTTACTTGAAGTAGAAGATGAGGTAAAACTTAGAGAAAAAGATTAATTTTTTTCTAAGTAAGTTTTTTGCATATTTTGTAATTTTTTAGAAATTTTTACTTTATAAATACTTGGATTTTGAAGTTTTTTTAGTTTAAAATCCAAACCATCAACACTTTTTTTATGATACTCTTGAATATTTTTCAAGTTAGGAAGCTCATAGATTAATTTTCCATCTATAAAAATAAGCTCATGTAAATTTTTATATGTATAACCTTGGTAATTTTTGATATTTTCATCATGTGCATATAAGATATCAAAACTTGCTTTATTTTCTTTATAATACCTTATAAGTTTTTTAAAATGTGGCAAGGTTGTTTTGCTTGAGCTTGCGCTGATTTTGATTTTAGGGATGATTTGATGGTTTTTTTCTAATGCAACAAGCTTATAAACAGCTCCAAAAATAGGCGAACTTGCCGAAGTAATAAGCTTTTCTCCAATACCAAAAGCATCGATTGGAGCTTTGTTTTTTAGTAATTTCTCTATGATAAACTCATCTAAAGCATTACTAGCTATGATTTTGCATTTTTTTAAGTTAGCAAGATCTAGTTTTTTTCTAATATATTTAGAGATTTTCAGCAAATCTCCTGAGTCAATACGGATAGAATAATTTTGCATAGAATCTTGCGCATTTAACTCATTAAAAACTAAAATAGCATTTTCAATACCTTTTTTATAATCATAAGTATCAATCAAAAGACTTATATTATCTTTATAAATTTGACAATATGCTCTAAAAGCACTTAGTTCATCATCAAACATTTGCACCCAAGCATGAGACATGGTTCCGTTTATAGGAATGTCAAATTTTTTCCCAGCTAAAGTACAAGCGCTTGCATGAAAACCACCTATAAAAGCAGCTCTAGCACCATTTAAAGCTGCACTTTCTCCATGGGCTCTACGAGAGCCAAATTCTAAGAGTAATTTTTCCTTTGCAATTTGAGCAATTCTGCTAGCTTTAGTGGCAATTAGACATTGATGATTTAGGGTTAAAAGTATGAAAGTTTCTAATAATAAAGCTTCTATTATAGGTGCTTTGATGATCATTAAAGGTGTATTAGCAAAAACACATTCACCTTCTTTAACACTTAGTATATCCCCGCTAAAATTTAAGGTTAAAAGGTAGTTTAAAAAATCATCATCAAATTTGTGAGTATTTTTTAAAAATTCTATATCGCTTTGAGAGAAAGAAAAATGATTAATATAATTTATGATTTGTTCTAATCCACAAAAAACAGCATAAGAAGCATTATCGGGAGCTTTTCTAAAAAAAACTTCAAAATAAACAATCTGCCTATGCATATTTTGTTTAAAATAAGCATAAGCCATACTTAGTTCGTAAAAATCACATAATAATGAAGAATTCATATAAGGATTTTTACTAAAAAATTAATCCATTTGGCGACGCAAGAAAGCAGGAACGTCAAGTTGAGAAATTACTTCTTCATCAAATCCACCGCTAGCTTTGCGCAAATTCATATAGCTATTTTTTTTACTTTCTTCTTGTTCTTTAGCACTTTCTATTTCAGCTTTATCTTCAAAACCTGTAGCAATGATAGTTACTTCAACACGATCACCCATACTCTCATCAGTAGTTGCACCAAAGATTACTTTTGCATTTTCATCTGCTATATCGCTAATGCTTTGAGTAGCTTGTGAAATTTCTATCAATGAGCATTCAGGACCAATTTTATAATGGATAATTACGCCTTTAACGCCTTTCATAGTCATACCATCTAATAATGGAGATTCTATAGCACTTGATAATGCGTCCATGATAGCATTTTCACCTTCTCCATGACCCACGCCCATTAGTGCTAAACCTCTGTGGCTCATAACAGTTCTAACATCAGCAAAGTCAACATTAATATCGCCATCTTCTAAAAGGATAGAAACCATACCCCTAACAGCTCTAGCTAAGATATCATCAACTAGTTTAAATGCTTCTTTTATACCTGCTTTTTTTGGAAGTATGCTAAGAAGTTTTTCATTTTGGATTACAATGATAGAATCACTTTCTTTTTTTAATTCAGCCAAGCCAGCTTCTGCTAATTTTTTTCTTTGTTTTCCCTCAAATGCAAAAGGCATGGTTACAACTGAAACGGTTAATGCGCCTACTTCTTTAGCAGCTTGTGCTACAACAGGAGCCGCACCTGTACCAGTTCCACCACCAAGTCCTGCTGAAATAAATACTATATCGCTTTGACTTAAAGCAGCTTTTACTTCTTCAAAACTTTCTCTTGCGCTTTCTGCTCCAATTTCTGGTTGCATTCCAGCACCCAAACCCTTGGTTTTTTTCTCACCTAGTTGAATTCTAGTTTTTGCTAAAGATTTAGCTATAGCTTGTGCATCAGTATTAGCTGAAATAAGATCAAGATCATGTAAACCCATATTTACCATATGATCTATCATATTACCGCCACCGCCACCGCAGCCTATGACTTTTATTTTTGCACCTTTTGCGTGTTGCATTTCTTCTACTAGATATTCGCTCATTGTATCTCCTATTAGAACTGGTTTATTAATTTATTCCAAAATTTATGCATAAAACCTGATTTTTTATCTTTTTTGGTTTCAACTTTTGTTAATTCTGCTTTTTCCTCTTCAAAGTCTTTTTGATCTTGAAAAATTTCTTCAAAATCTTTGTTTTCTTCTTCATGCTCTTCTATGGTGAGATTTTGTTTAATCTGTTTATTGATAAACTCAGGTTCTCCTTTGTATCTTAGCTTCTCATTAGAGTCTAACTCATAAGGAGTAAAATGTCCACCACCATATAAACAAAGACCTATAGCGCAGCTATTTTCTGCATCTTCAAAAATTTCTTTAAAGCCATCCATAGTATCTTTTTTTGCGGTCGCTATTCTAACAGCTTTATTATCAAAATAAGCTGAAGCAAGTTTGTCAAGTCCTGCAAATTTTGTCATTCCACCTGTTAATACTATGCCTGCTCCTGCTTGATTTGCACAAGCATTGTCGCTTAGCATTTTAGCTAAAATAATAATAGTTTCTTCAATTCTTGCATAAATTACATTAGATATAACTTCTACTGAAACTTCATTTTTTCTTTTTTCATCACCCATGTATGGAATTTGTATGATTGAGTTTTCATTTTGTGCTAAAGATGCGTAATTTAATTTTAGTTTTTCCGCTTCTTTTGGTGGGGTATGTAAAGCTATGGATAAATCATTAGTGATATTTACTGAACCAATTTGTAAGCATTCATTATAGCGTATAGAATTACCCGCATGAATGACCATATCACAAACTGCTCCACCCATATCGATTAAAATAGCACCTAATTCTTTTTCACTATCATCAAAACATGCAATAGAAGAAGCATATCCTGAAAGAACGATGTTATCTACTCTAAGATCGGCAAGCTCCACGGCTTTCTTTAGATTTTTAATATGCACTTCTTGTGAGATTACAATATGTGTAGAAACTTCAAGGCGATTTCCGCTCATTCCTAAAGGATCTTCTACATGTTCAAGATCATTTACTTTAAAATTATAAGGTAATACATGAATGATTTCATATCCGCTAGGTATATTTGCAGTATGTTTTGCTGTGCTTACTGCTCTATGAATTTCTTTAATACCTATTTCATGATTTGGTATATTAACCACACCTATGCTATCTACGCTTTTTGCATAAGCACCTGAAATGGATACAATTACCTTATCATAATGCACGCCTGACATCATTTGTGCATCAGCTACTGCCTCTTCTATAGATTTTGAAGCAAGTTCTATATTAGTAATTGCTCCTTTTTTTATACCATTTGATTTTGACTTTCCAAAACCAATGATTTTAAGTCCTTCTTCGCTTTTTTGTGCTAATATGGCGCAAGTTTGTATTGAGCCTAAATCAATTCCTAAAATATTCAATTTGTATTTCCTTTATAATAGCGTTGAATTGGATATAATTCTATAAGTTTTTTTAATAATTCTTCCTTAAGTAAAGCTTGTTTAGTTTGTCTGGCACTTTGCTCTATGATGAATTTATAAATTTCTTCTTTATTTTTATTTTCTAAAGTTTGTTTTGTGATTTCATAAACAATTGCTTTATCATCAAACAATACATAAGATTTAGCTTTGTTTGAGTCAAATACATGCATTAAAAACTCGCTAAATTCAGTATCATTCATCATATCACCTACTTTTGCATTTTTGGCTGAGTCGCGACTATAAGTTCCTATGTCTATGCCTTGGAAATTATCTAGGGCAAGTTTTGCTTTTTCTTCTAATAAGGCTTTAGTTTTTTCTTTAATGTAAAGTTTACTTACTTCGTTTTTAGCTTGCTCAAAAGTCATAGTTTGTATAGGATTTATTTTTATAACTTTTGCAACCATATAGCCATTTTCAAATTTAAAAGGTTTGATAAAATCATTTTCTTTAGCTTTTTGTATATTTTCTAAAGGATAATAAATATCAGCATCGCTGATTGTGATATTTTTATCAAAATTAAGCTCATTTTTTCTCAAAGCCACATAGCTTTCATTGGCTTTAAGTTTAAGTTTAGAAAGTTTTAAATCTTTTATCACTTTATCTTTGCTTTGTTCTAGACTTAGAATTTTCCCTGCAAAATCTTTATAGTCATTTTTATTTTCTTCATAGTAGGCTTGGATCTCTTTATCATCAACTTTGATTATATCAGGGTTTAAAAAATAAGTTGCAAGTTCGTAGCTTTTTTGTGTTTTATAAAGTTCTTTATTTTTCTCCCAAGTTTGTTTTAACTCTTTTTCATCAATTGTTATATTTTTGTTATCAAGTTTTATAGCTTGGACTTTTAAACTATCTTGCATTAAAAAACTTGCACCAAACATATCAAGCTCATTTGGTTTGATTTGTAAATTTAAAATAGCATTGATTTTTTTAAGTAACAACTCATCATGAATGATTTTTTCATAAGTTTTTGGTGTATAGTTGTTTCTTGCAAGTAGATTGTAGTATAAATTTTTATCAAAAACACCTGAAGCATTATGAAAGATTTTTTGATGTGCTAAATCATAAGCAATTTCTTCCTCGCTCACATTTAAACCCAAAGTTTTAGCATAAGAAAGTAGTAATTTTTCTTGTATAAGTTCATTGATAGCTTGAGTATCCAAGCCATCTTTTTGTGCTTGTTCTTGTGTGTAATTGCCATTGTTTAGCTGAGAATAATAGCTAAATAATTGAGAATATTTGAGATTAAACTCATCATAGCTTATTTTTTCATCGCCTACTTTTGTAACAGAATTAGATCTATCTGTGTTAAAATCATAACTCCCCCAACCAACAAAACCTGCTCCAACAAAAGCAATAACACTAATCCAAATAGTAACAACTAAATATTTTTTATGATGCTGCATCCAAGTGAGCATTTTTACCCCAATCCATAATTAAATAAATTAAACCATACATTATAGATAATTTGTGATTAATACAAAATTAATTTTACATAGATTATGATAAATTTGTTTCAGCTAAATGGATAATTTTGCAAGAATTTTCAATTAAATCTATAATTTTACCTAATTCATAACTTGTTCTACCATAAGCAAATATGCCATAACCCTTTACAACGACAAAATTTTGCTTTTGTTCTAGCATATAACGATAAATTTCAGTTTGTGATCTATCCTCCCAATCTTCATAACTTTTAGGATTATAAACTCGAATTTCTTCTAGAAAAATTTCACCAAAATAATCCTGAGGTGCTATAAAATCATGATTTAAACTCATGGATAAAGTGTAAGCTGGGCAAGCAAAACATACAAATTTGGCTTCAGGTATATTCTCATATATACTTTTATGGATTTCAGAGTCATTGCTAGCTTCATTCCAACTATAGTCTTTTGCAAATTTTAAAATGCTTAGACTTTTTTCATCTAGCTGATTTAAAAAAGTGTCATTTTTATTTATAATAAAAGAGCTTTGGGATAGTTTTGCTGAAACTGAACCATGGCAAATCCCAAAAAAATTTTTTTTAAACATTGAAGTAGAAAGCATTTTAATTTGAGAAATAATATTTTCTTTATTCATTAAAAACCTTGTTTTAAACTTTGCTAAGATATTATACTAAAAAAATTAAAAGGTTTATTTTGCAAAGTCCACATATTCCTGTTTTATTACAAGAAGTTTTAAATGCTTTTGATGATTTTGATAGTGGAGATTTTTTAGATTGTACTTTGGGTTATGGAGGGCATTCTAAAGCATTATTGCAAGCTCATGAAAAATTAAGATTAATTGCTTGCGATAAAGATTTAGAGGCTTTAAATTTTTCCAAAGAGTTTTTAAAAAATTTTCAAGATAGAATAAGTTTTAATCATATAGGTTTTAAAGATATTTTAACTCAAATTTCAACGCAAAACATAAGAGGAATTTTAGCTGATATTGGTGTATCTTCTTTGCAGCTTGACAAAAATGATAGAGGTTTTTCACTAAATTCTGATTTTTTAGATATGAGAATGGATCAAAATAACCCTTTAAGCGCTAAAGAAGTGGTAAATTCTTACAACAAGGAAGCCTTGGAGCAAATTTTCAAAGACTATGGAGATTTAGCACCGGTTGCTTCAATGCTTGCTCAAAAAATCATCAATGCAAGAAGTCAAAAAGAGATTACAAGCGCAAAAGAATTAAGTCAAATCATAGGAAATACTAAGCTAAAAGGACGCAATGTGTCTTTAGTTTTACTTGTATTTCAAGCTTTACGCATAGAAGTAAATAATGAGCTTGGCGAATTAAAATCCTTACTTGAAAATATAGAAAAAGCAAAATTAAGAGATTGTAAATTAGCTATTATTAGCTTTCATTCTTTAGAAGATAGAATAGTAAAAAATACTTTTAAAAGATGGGAAAAAGACTGTATTTGTGATGAAAGAGCCATAAAATGTGAATGTGGTAAAAATCATAGTCTTGGGAAAATTTTAAGTAAAAAAGCTATAAGTGCCTCCAAAGAAGAAATAAGCTATAATAGCAGATCAAGTTGTGCAAAAATGAGAATTTTTTATTTTAGGTAAATAATGGTTGAAGATGATTTTTTAAAAGAAAAACAAAATATACGTGAAAAAATGTTGAAATATTCTAGGGCTATTAAAGAAGGTAGGCCTTATGAAGAATATGAGCAAAATTTTAATGAAAGTGATCGTATATTAAAAAATAGAATACAACGTAAAAAAAGACCCAAATTTACAGATTTTGATGAAGAATATGAAGAAAAACCTAAAAAACAATCTGCTATTTATTTAAAAGAAGATTTGATTAATGTTAAATTAGAAGAAAAAAAACCTTTTAAACTTCAACTTAATTTTTTCAAAAAACAAAAAGAAAAATTCGATAAAAAAAATATTGCAAATTCTAAAACGCTTAAAAGTGGCAAATTGCCACAAGAAGTAAAAAAAACAGAAAAAAAGCAAGAAAATAAAGATCCTATTCAAATATCTAAAATTCTTACTCAAAGTAATGTTTTTGTCGCGTCAAAATTTCAAGATTTAAAAGAAAAAAGAAAAGAAAAAGCTAAACTCAAACAAGAATTAAAAGAGCAAAAAAAAATCGAACAAGAAAAAATAAAAAAAGCTCAAGAAGAATTAAAAGAAAAAGAAAAATTAGCCAAACAAGAACAAAAAATTTTAGAAGAAAAAGTAAGACTTGAAGAAAACCAAGAATATAATCAAGAAGATAAATATGAGCTTTTAGATAGCATAGTAAGTGAGGAAAATAAAAATTTAAGTCCTAAAAATTTATTATATGCAGGTTTAATGATAGCATTTGCTTTGTTGATATTTTTCCCACAAATTTATATTAGAAATCAAATTTATTATGTAAGTAGAGATATAGCAGATTTAAGATCGCAAGAGCTTGTTTTAGATGAAGAAAACAAAGAACTTCAAAGACAGCTTGAAGCACTGTATTTTCAAAATCAAGTTTTAGACTTTTTAGATTAATCTTGTGTTTGAATGATTTTTTCTAAAACATATTGCTCGAGTTGATTTTTTGGAATTTCTTCTTTAATAGCTTGATTATAAATATTTTCTGCTATTTTTGAATATTTTTCATAAGCAAAATATGGAAAATGCAAAGCCCAGGCTTTTTTTAGTAATCTTTTGCTAATGATTTTTCTAGTGTAAATTTTAAAAATATCATAGCCAATAAAAACACAAGCAGTAACAAAAATAGCACTTAAAATACTAATATGAAAATCAATAATTGTTAAAAAATAATGTGTAATTAAAATTAGAGGAATGATAATTAAAGCACAAAAAAATGCATAAATAAGATAAGAATTAAACACTTTAAATTTAAAATTTAATTTTGCAGGATCTACCATCATGCCTTCATTAAGCAAGGCGTTTGCTTCTAGTAAATCTTTTAAATTAACAGGTTGATTTGAAACTTTAAAAATAAAGTTTAAAATAAATTCTTGTATTTTCATTGTTTTACCCAAAATTAGTATGTGATTTTTGTGATTTTAACATTTTTGTTTTTAAATAAACTAAATTTTAAGTCTTGTAAATGAAATCTTGTGTTAAAATTTATATTATTTTGATATCAAAAGAAAGAAAAAAATGGCAGATTCTAGATTTATGATGAATGTAAAAGGCATAGCTAAAAGTTTTATACCTAGAAAAATTTATCAAAATCAATTGCAAAATATTTTAAAAGAAATTTTAAAATCAAAAAATATAGATAATATTATTACTCGTTTAAATTATTATAATCTACAAAATGATTTTTTTGATATAAAAAATTTTCAAAATTATGAAAAAATAGGAAAATTTCCTTTTAAAAAAACTTCCTATGCTTATGATGCTTATGTAATCAGTAAGTATTTTGATGATGATTTTTTATGGATTAAAGGTTTTGGAGATATTAGTTATAATCTTAAATATCCAAGTATAGCTAAATCAAGACCGGTTGAAAATGGTTTTAATAATATCATTTTAAAATTAGACAAAAACAGACATTTTGATTTTATACAGGATAAAAACCAATTTGAAGATAAAAAAGATTTGCTTTTTTTTAGAGGTGCGATTTATCAGCCTCATCGTATTAAATTTTTTGAAAAGTATTTTGATAATGCTCGTTGTGATATTGCTCATGTTGGTGGTAGAAAAATTCAAGCCGAAAAATGGATTAAAAATTTAAATTTTAAAATCAGTAGAGCCTATCAAACTCAGTTTAAATTTTTACTTTCATTAGAAGGTAATGATGTAGCAAGCAATTTAAAGTGGGCGATGAAAACAAATTCTTTGGTTTTGGCACCAAAAATGCGCTATGAAACTTGGTTTATGGAAGGAAAACTAGCTCCAAATGAGCACTTTGCTTTGATTGATGATGATTATGAAAATGTAGAAGCTTTGCTTGATTATTATTTAGCTAATCCGCATAGAGCAAAAGAAATTATTCAAAATGCCCATGCTTACATAGAGCAATTTTTAGATGAAAAGATAGAATTTTATATAGGAATTTTAGTTTTAGCTAAGTATTTTTATTATTCTAATCAGCTTGATTTACCAAAAGATATTGTTGATTTATTTGATTAAAGGAGGATTTGTGCAAGAAATGGAAATGGTGTTTTTAAATGATGAGTTTGTAAAAGCTAGTGAAGCTAAAGTGAGTGTTTTTGATAGAGGTTTTATCTTTGGAGATGGAATTTATGAAGTAGTTCCTGTGGTAAATGCAAAAATAGCTGACAAAGAAGAATTTTGGGAGCGTTTTGAGCGCAGTTTGGCTCAAATTGAATTACAAATTCCTTATACAAAAGAAGAATTTGAAAATATTTTAGAGCAATTAATCATTAAAAACTCTCTTAAAGAAGGCGGGCTTTATATGCAAGTTACTAGAGGGGTTGCTAGTAGAAATTTTGCTCTTTTAAAGGGATTAAAACCTACTATTATGGCTTTTGCTTTTGAATGCAAGGTGATTGAGCATGAGTGTGCTAAAAACGGGGTGAGTGTTATTTCAACAGCTGATTTAAGGTGGAAAAGAAGGGATATAAAATCAATTTCTTTATTAGCTCAATGTCTTGCAAAAGAAGAAGCTATAAAAGCTAAGGTTTTTGAAGCTTTTATGGTAGAAAATGCTTTAGTAACGGAAGCTTCTAGTAGTTCAGCTTTTATTATAAAAGATAAAACTTTAATCACTAAGCCATTTTCTAATGAAATTTTGCCAGGAATTCGCCGTAAAAATATCTTGAAATTTGCCAAAGAACTTGATCTTAAAGTAGATCAAAGAGCTTTTAGCATGAAAGAAGTGTATGAAGCTGATGAGGTGTTTATTTCCGCAGCTACTTTTTTGATTTTGGGTGTTATAAAAGCAGATAGCAAGGTGATTAATGATGGTAGGGTAGGTTTTTATACCCAAAAGCTAAGAGAAAAATATGTAGAAAAAATACAAAAAGAGGTTTTTTAATCAAAACCTGCATTTGTAAATTCTTTAGGATTATCAAGAGCGTAGCGGAATTTTTCCCAGTCTATTTGTTTATCCCAAATAGCTACGATTAAAGCTGCTACGCTATTTCCACATAAATTTCCTACTGCGCGAATTTCAGACATAAACTTATCTACACCCAAAAGTATAGAAATAGCAGCCACAGGTAAAACCTCTCCTAAGCTTGCTCCTAAGCCATTATTAGCTTCTGCTATATGCATATTAGATAAAGCTGCAAGTGTGCTTCCTAGTATGATAAAACCTGAACCAGTTACACCAACAGCACCTTTTGAGGCTATCATTAATACGATTAAAATGCTAATTTCATGTGTTAAAGAAAGCTCTACATTAAAAGCTTGTGCAAGGAAAATCAAACTCATAGCCAAATAAATATTAGTACAATCAAGATTAAAACTATACCCAGTTGGCAATACCAAACCCACAGTGGCTTTTGAAATTCCTGCTTTTTCAAGCTTTCTCATAAGTGGAGCTAATGCTGATTCGCTAGAACTTGTAGCAAAAACTATCAAAACTTCTCTTGAAATAAAACGCATAAATTTAAAAATATTAACTTTAGCAATAAAACAAATAATTCCTAAAACCCCAAAGATAAAGAGTAAAGAAGCAAGTAACATAACAATAAGCAAATATCCTAAATTTAATAAAGAATCAAGCCCATATTTTGCCACTAAAAAAGCCATCGCAGAAAAAGCGGCAATAGGAGAAAAATACATAATGATTTCTAGAATTTTAAAAACAAAACTTTGCATTATTTCTAATGTTTTTTGTATAGCTTTTCTCTCATCAATTCTCATAAGCGAAATAATAAAAGCACAAGCTAGGGCTATAACTAAGATTTGCAAAGTTTTTCCCTCGCTAAAAGCAGCGATGATGTCAGTAGGTATAGCGTCTTTTAAAATATGCAAAATCTCATTTTGCGCGCTTATTTCTATATTGTTATTGACAAATTGAGCTACACTATCTTTATCTAAGGTGCTTGGATCAAGGTTCATTCCTTTTCCAGGTCCCATAATATTTGCCATAAAAATACCAATAGCTAAAGCAAAAGTACTCACTACTTCAAAGTATAGTAAGGCTTTAGCGCCTATACTTCCAACTTGTTTTAAGCTTTCAAGACTAACAACTCCTAAAACAATAGTTAAAAATATAATAGGTCCTATGAGAATTTTTAAAGCTTGTATAAAATAATCTACCCCGATTTTACTAGCTAGTGCAAGTTCTTTATCTAATAAACCAAGGCTAATGCCAGCTATAATTCCTATAATCACCCAAAAACCTAAATTTTTTAACATTTTTTTGAGCTTGCTTGGTTTTTCATGAGTGATTACTAGCACAAAAACTCCTTGTAATTTTAAAAACAACACATATTAGCAAATAAAAACTTATTTTTATGATTAAAATAAATAAAAAATAAACAATATTCTTAAAAATAAGAATTTTTTAGCTTATTTTGTAGCTAAAAGTAGCATTTTGTAGTATTTTTGTATTATTTATTATGAAATAAATAATGATAATGTTTATCTAAATTTAAGAAAGCTAGTACTATACTTGCGACTATGATTTTAAAAATGAATATCATTTCGGAGTAAAATAGTGTTTAAAAAAATAAGTTTGTTAATGATTTTTTTATTTTGTTCTATTGTTTATGCTAGAGAGATTGATTATCAAAAAGAAGCCCAAGCAATCAAACAAATTTTAAATGAAAGTATGCTCTTATATAAAGAAAATAAAAATTTAGAAGCGAAAAAAAAGGCAGAAGATGCATACTTTCAGCATTTTGAAACCATGGAAGGTTCTATTGGGCGTAATGTTGGCAGAAAAGCCATTGTTATGGAGCGTAAATTTGTTAATTTAAGAAAGTTATATAAAGATAAAGAAGATTTTTCTAAAATAGAAGCTTTGATTAGTAGTTTGTATTTTGATTTAGATGAAGTAGTTCCTATTTTAGAAAAAGGCTTCCAGCTTAAAGCTGAAGCTAGTGATGTAAATTATGATAAAAAAGCAGCTGAAAGCTCATCTTTAAAAGCAGAAAAAGAGCGCCAAGCGCAAGCTGAGGCGATGTTTGCAGCTTTACTTGGAGAGAATGTTAAAGAGCAAACTTCACAAAACTCAACTCAAAGTTTGATTGCTCAAGAGCAAAGCACCCAAAAAGATGAAGCATTGCTAGCTTTGCAAGAAGCTTCAGCTTTGGATGCAAGATTGCAATTTTTGATGGATTCTATGATTTCAAAGCTTGATCAAGCTGCATTAGCTTTTGTAAATAAAGACCATCAAAAAGCTAAAGATTTGATTCAATCAGCATTATTTGAAGACTATAGAAATTCAAAAGTAGAAGTTTTAGTGGCAAGATATACTAAAGCAGGGGCGGATAAAAAAATTCAAACCAAGCTTAGAACTATTATAAGAAAAATCAATGCTAATACTTTAGATGAAAAAACTATTAGAGATGAAATTTCAAACATATCAGATTTATTATATGAAGCGTTTTTAGCTTTACCTAAAGAAGAATTAGCCTTACTTCAAGTTAAAGGCTTTGATGAAAATACTATGAGTACTAAAAACTATACTAAAGTATATGATGATATGAAAATTGCTCTTAATGATATTTTGCAAAATTATGAGGGATTTAATTTAAATAGCATAGATGCTTTACAAAATGTGTATTTGGATATTTTTGAAGCAAGTGGTATGGAAAGTAAAATTGGTGCTATTGATAGTGCTTTAAAATTAAAAATAGAAAGTTATTTTTCAAAAGGTGTTGCACTTATTAAAGCAAGTGCCTCTAAAGAAGAATTAAAGCAAAATTTTGATGAGCTTAGTGCCTTAGTAGAAAGCTCTTTGGATAAAATTCAAGAATCTTCGCCTATGTCTTTATTTATATGGGCTTTAGGTATTATTTTAAGAGAGGGTTTGGAAGCTTTAATTATCATTGTAGCTATAGTTTCATACCTAGTTCAAAGTGGCAATAAAAAGCGTTTAAATATAGTATATTCAGCACTTTGGAGTGGAGTGTTTTTAAGCTTTGTAACGGCATTTTTTATATCATGGATTTTTAAAGAACAAGCAGGGCAAAGCAGAGAACTTTTAGAGGGCATTACTATGCTTGCGGCTGTTGCATTACTATTTTATGTGGGTTTTTGGCTTTTATCAAATGCACAAAATAAAAAATGGGCAAATTATGTAAAAACTCAAGCAGTTGAAGCTATCTCAAATAATTCAGCAAAAACCTTATGGTTTAGTGTGTTTTTAGCTGTATATAGAGAAGGTGCTGAAACTATTCTTTTTTATCAAGCTTTATTATTTGATGCAAAAACAAGCACGGACTATAGTTTTATATTTATAGGATTAGCTAGTGGATTAATCATACTTATAATACTTTATTATTTATTAAAAGCTGGTGCTTTAAAAATACCAGTAAAACAATTTTTCTATATAACTTCATACATTATTTTTTATATGGTCTTTGTCTTTACAGGCAAAGGCATTGGTGAGCTCATAGAAGCTAAGGTTATCACCCCAAGCTTACTTCCTTTTGATTTTGAAGGAATTTTATGGCTTGGAATTTATCCTTACTATGAGAGCATCATACCTCAGTTTATGGTTTTAATCTTACTCATTATGGGTATTTTTATAACAAAGCAAATTTCAAATAAAAGGGAAAAAATATGAAAAAAACTTTATTAAGTTTAGGCGCAGCAGCTAGTATTTTAGCTAGTTCAGTTTTTGCAGCAGAGGTACCAATTGGCGATCCTTATGAGTTAAATGGTATGGAAATAGCAGCGGTTTATTTACAACCAATCGAAATGGAGCCAAGAGGGATTGACCTTGCAGCAAGTTTAGCAGATATTCACCTTGAAGCAGATATTCATGCATTAAAGGGCAATAAAAACGGCTTTCCAGAAGGCTTTTGGATCCCTTATTTAACTATAGCTTATAAGCTAACTAATCTTGATAATGGTAAAGTAAAAACAGGAACTCTTATGCCTATGGTAGCAGATGATGGCCCTCACTATGGTGCAAATTTAAAAATGGATACAGGTATAGGAAATTATGAGTTAGTATTTTTAATAGAAAGTCCAGAAAAACAAGGTTTTGGACGCCATGTTGATAAAGAAACAGGTGTTGGCAAGTGGTTTGAGCCATTTTCAGTTAAATACAACTTCAAATACACAGGAAAACCTAAGTGATTTTTCCCTAGCTTTTTGCTAGGGTTTATTTATAAAATTATTGATTTTATAAATAAATTCTATCAAAGAAGAGCCTATGTCGATTTATTTTGTACATTTTTTTGGAGTGTTTTTTTCTTATGCGCTTTTGAGTGCTTTATTTTTTTATAATCTAAAAAATTCTTTAGTGTTTAAACTTGCTTTTGTGGGTTTTGTTTTTTCTTATTTTGCTTTTTTTATTAGCGCTAAAACACTAAGTTATGATTTGCTGTATTTTTCTAATGATATTTTATTTGTTTTATTGTCTTTGGGTATTATCATTTTTTCTTTTATGAAAAATAATTTTTTAAAAGAAAAAATTCAAGCAATATTTCTTTTTTTATTATCTTTTGCTTTTGGTATAAAATACTTACATATTTCTATAGACTTTCCTATATTAAGCACTAATTTTTTAGATTCTTTAGCGATTAGCTCTTTTGGGCTTATTTTACTTGCTTTTGTTGTGTGTTTTGGGGTTTATCTTTTTACAAGATGGCTAAGGGAATTTAAATTTAAGTTTTTAAATTTATTTTTATTTATTATTGTGATTTTTTATCTAAATGAAGCTTTAGCACAAATTTTATTACACCTTATGAGAGAAGGTGTGATAGAAACAGAAAGTTTGTATTTAAGCTATGTGGCAAAAAGTGTATATTATGCTAAATTTTATACATACATATGGTTTTTATTATTATTTATTTGTATAGTCTTAGCTCTAAAGCAAAGAGTAAGTGAAAACACCAAGAAAAAAGATTTTGATATAGAATTTAGAAAAAATCAAGCAAAAAATTCAACTATAACTAGCTTTAGTGCAAGTATTTTTAGTGCTATGATTTTAAGTCTTTGTATTTTTCTCTTTTATGACTTACATGCTTCAAGACCGGTAACCATAGATGAGCCAACCTATGTAGAGCCAAATGAAAATGATGAATTTGTCTTTGATGTAGCGATTTTAAGAGATAATAATTTACATCGCTTTGCTTATATTAGTGATGAGGGTAAGGTAGTGAGATTTTTCTTAATTAACAAAAGAGAAGATAAAGACTCGCCAGTAGCGGTTTTTGATGCTTGTAGTATATGTGGGGATATGGGGTATGTTAAAAAAGGTGGAGAGTTAATTTGTATCTCATGTAATGTTAGAATTTTCTTACCAAGTGTAGGTAAAGCAGGTGGGTGCAATCCTATCCCTATGAAATATAAATTTGAAAATGGTAAGGTTATCATACCTTTTTCAGAAATTTTAGATGGGGTAAATTTTTTCACTCAAGTAGTAGAAAAGAAAGTTTATGATCCTATTGATAATACTGAACTAATTAATTTAAAAGCACCAAGATCTTATGTTTATAAAGGAAGAACATATTTTTTTGCTAATGAAAAAAATTATGAAGAGTTTAAAAATGATCCTTTAAAATACATCGATATGAATAAGACTTCAAAATATAGAATTCATAATTTATTAGGAAATGACTATGCAAATTAAGATTGTAAAAAATTCCATTTTTCAAAATAAAATTCAAAAATCTCTTGCTTTACTAACGATTTTTTTAGCTACTTTACTTATGGCTACTATGTTAAATCTTACTTTGGGCATAGGTAATGAAATCACAAAAGAATTAAGAAGTTATGGATCAAATATTTTAGTTTTACCTAAAGGCGCAAGTTTAAGTGTGGAAGTGGGTAATAAAATCTATGAGCCTTTGAAAAATCAAAATTTTTTAGAAGAAAGCAAACTCCATACTATAAAAGAAATTTTTTGGAGAAATAATATCAACGCCTTTGCGCCATTTTTAGATACCCAAGTAAAAATTCAAACTCCAAATGCAAATTATGAAAATATCTCTTTAGTGGGAACTTATTTTGATAAAGCTATAAAGGTGCAAGATGATGATGATTTTTATGCAGGCATTAAAGAATTATACAAATATAGTCAAATCAAAGGAAATTATCCAAAAGATGATAGTTTAGATGAAATAATGCTAGGAAAAGACTTAGCACAAAAGTATGATTTAAAAATAGATAATGAAATCACCCTTGTGCAAAATGATCAAATTTTTAAAGTAAAAATTGTTGGTATTATAGACTTAACTCAAGCCTTTTCAAACAAAATCATTACTTCTTTACTTTTAGCACAAAAACTTTCTAAAAAAGAAGGTTTGTTTGCCAAAGCAGAAGTTTCAGCTTTGACTATACCTGAAAACGATTTAGCGCAAAAAGCAAGACGTGATGTAGATAGTCTTAATCAGCTTGAGTATGATCAGTGGTATTGTACTGCTTATGTAAGTTCTATTGCTTATCAAATCGCAGAAGATTTTAAAGGTGCTAGCACAAAAGTAGTGAGTGCGATTTCAGATGCAGAAAGTTTGATAGTATCTAAAATTCAATCTTTAATGGGTGTAGTTAGCATTATATGTTTAATCGTAGCTTCCATAGCTATATCATCTTTAATGAGTGCGGATATTTTTAGAAGAAAAAGCGAAATAGGACTTTTAAAAGCTTTGGGTGCTAGCACTTTGCAAATTTATATGATTTTTGCACTAGAAGGGGTTGTGGTAGCTTTAGTTGGAGCAGTTTTTGGTTTTGCTTTTGGCGTTGGGGTTTCAGAAGTTATTGCTCTAAGTATATTTGATCATACTATTGCTATATCTTGGATTATTTTACCAATTTGCTTATTTTTTGCGGTGCTTATAGTATTTTTAGGATGTTTGTTCTCTATTAAAGGAATTTCTAAACTTTCTACTTCAGAGGTTTTATATGGCAAATAATTTTTTTATGCAAGAGGTTTTTAAATCTCTTATTTTTTCTTATAAAAGAGTTTGTGTTATTTTTATAGCTGTGTTTATGGGTGCTATGGTTAGTGCTTCATTTTTTAATATTTATTTTGATATTGACACAAAATTATCTAAAGAATTAAAAGCTTATGGAGCTAATTTTATTATTACACCAAAAGATGATGAGTTTTTAAGTATGGATGAATTTAATCAAGTCAAAGAAAACTTGAAAGCAAAAGCTTTAACCCCATTTTTATATGGTTTTTATAATCTTGAAAGTTCAAGTGCGGTAGTTGTTGGAGTTGATTTTGCAAATTTAAAGCTTACTAAGCCTTTTATGGAAGTTTTAAAAGGAAGTTTTTCTTTGAGTGATTTTAGTGAAGATAGTGCCTTTGTGGGGGCTGATTTAGCTAAACAATTAGAGCTTAAAATAGGACAAGAATTACAAATTTATAATCCAAGTATATCTAAAATAATCAAAGTAAAAATCAAAGCTATTTTAAGAAGTAACGATGAGCAAGATGGGGTTTTAATCATCTCTTTAAAAAAAGCGCAAGAATTAGCAGCTAAAGAGGTGATAAATTATGCTCAAGCTATTTTACTAGGCGATTATGAAAGTTTAGATCAAAAAGCAAAAGAGCTTAGCAAGGGCAATGTAGAAGCTAAAGTCATAGCTTCAGTATCCATTAGTGAAGGTGTGATTTTAGAAAAGATCAAGGCTTTGATGGCTTTGATTAGTTTAACGATTTTACTCATTAGTTCTTTGAGTGTAAATACCACTCTTAGTGCAGTGATTTTTTCAAGAAAAAAAGAAATAGCCTTGCACCTTGCACTAGGGGCTAAGCATAAAGAAATCATCAAGCTCTTTGGAGCTGAAGTGTTTATTTTAAGTTTAAGTGCGAGTTTGCTCGGTGCTTTTTGTGGATATTTTTTGGCAAATATTTTTGGATATTTAATTTTTAATGCAAGTATAGATTTTAGATTGCTTTCAGTGTTTTTTGCGGTACTTGTTTCTTTGGTATTTGCATTTTTTGCAAGTATCTTACCGCTAAAAAAAGCTTTAAAAATCAATGTTTGTGAAAATTTAAAGGGTGAGTGATGAAAAATATTATAAAAATTTCAAATTTAAATCGTAATTTTAATGAAGTTAAAGCTTTGCAAAATATCAACTTAGAGGTAAAGCAAGGCGAATGGCTAGCCATTATGGGCCCATCAGGTTCAGGTAAATCAACACTTTTAAATATACTTTCTTTAATGGATACTCAAAGTAGTGGGGAGTATTTTTTAGATGATAAAGAAGTTGGAAATTTAAGTGAAGAAGAAAAAAGCGTGATCAGAAGAGAAAAAATAGGCTTAATTTTTCAACAATTTCATTTAATACCTTATTTAAATGCCTTAGAAAATGTTATGCTAGCTCAGTTTTATCACTCAAGTATAGAGCAAAAAGACGCTATAATGGCATTAGAAAAAGTAGGGCTTTCACACAGACTTACACATTTACCTAGCCAATTAAGTGGCGGGGAGCAACAAAGGCTGTGTATAGCAAGAGCTTTGGTGAATGATCCTGAAATTTTATTAGCAGATGAGCCAACTGGAAATTTAGATGAGGCAAATGAAAAAAACATTCTAGAACTTTTTTGTAAATTAAAACAAGATGGCAAAACCATAGTTTTAATCACTCACAATCCAGACTTAGCTACTTTTGCTGATAGAACTATCATTTTAAGCCATGGAGTGATGAAAAGTGAAAATTAAAAGTATAATTTTAGCTTGTTTATGTTTAGTTTTTTTAAGTGCGTGTTTTGAAAACAACAATAAAAATGGTGGCAAAATAGGTCTAAAAGCACCAGAAATCGCAGCAAAAAATTTACAAGGTGAGAAAATCAAACTAGCTGATTTTGATAATCTTATCGTTTTAACCTTTGTGGAGCAAGGTTGTGCATCTTGTTTAAAAGACTTACCACTTTTGGAAAAACTAGCTAACGAATACCCTAAAAAAATGACTATTTTAGCGCTTGATTCTATAGATAAGGGTAAGGATTTTGAAGAATTTGCTACAAAGTATGATTATAAAAATATTATATTTTTGCAAGATGATTTAGATATCTCATGGCAAAGATTTAGTGTTTTTGCGGTGCCAACTACTTTTATCATTAAAGATGGAGTTGTACAAGATAAAATCATAGGAGAAAAACCATGGTCGCAACTAAAAGCATCTATTGCTTCTTGGTTTTAATAAGCGTTTTTTTCTTTAGTGCATGCTCAAATAATGAATTTCAAACCTTAAATTCAAATCAAAACTATACTTTTAAATACGATGGTTTTGAAAAAACCTTAAAAACGCAAAATGCAAATCAAGCTTATGCTTTATTTTTTTTCACTCAAGATTGTGGTGCATGTAATGCACAAATTCCTATGCTAAACGAGCTTTATAAAGAAAGAAACTTTCCTATTTTAGCGGTGCTAAATGGAGCTAATTCAAAAGAAGAAGCTCAAAAAATTCTTTTGGAAAAAAAGCTAGATTTGCCACTTTTATATGAGGCCAAAGCAAGTTCATTTTTATCTAAAGCTGTGGGTGGAATTTATGGCGTGCCTGTGATAGTTTTTTATGATGAAAAAGGTAAAATAAATGAAAAATTCATCGGACTTACCCCAAAAAGTGTTTTAGAAAATAAGATTAAATTTTTACAATAGATTTAGGTGTTTTATAAAGTATATTTCAGTAAAAAATAATTTAAAAATTTATAACATTATTTTTTATTCAAACACCTATTTTTCAATACATTCAAGCTCATGTAATATATTCTTATCATACTAATATTTTATTATTTTTTATAATTAAGCTTAAATTTATAAATATAGTATTAACATTTCTTAATTGTTAAGAATATATTGGTAATACTCATTACAAAAATATATAAACAAGCAATAAATCAAACAACACATTAACTATTTTTTGAAAGGAATTTTCAATGAATAAAAATTCATCTAAAAATCACCTCACG